>NZ_FMFG01000077.1:0-2592 GCF_900066275.1 uncultured Faecalibacterium sp.
AGCGGAAAAGGTCGATGGCGAATACGTCCAGAAAATCCAGATTTTCTACCGCTTTATCGGCCCATTGGATGCCATTGAATAACAACGTCAGAAAAGTCACCTCCGAGAACTATCCTACAGATTCCGGACGTGAGGGAGAACTGATCTTCCGCTTAGTGTATCAGCAAGCCGGGTGCAAAAAGCCTGTTTCCCGCCTGTGGCTGTCCAGCATGGAGGAAAATGCCATCCGGGAAGGATTCGCCCATCTCAAACCGTCAACTGAATACGATGCGCTGTACAACGCAGCTCTGTGCCGGGAACGTGCCGACTGGATGGTCGGCATCAATGCGTCCCGGCTTTTTTCGTGTCTGTATGGTCAACCGCTGGCGGTGGGGCGTGTTATGACCCCGGTGCTTGCTATGACGGTGGTGCGGGAAGCCGCCATTGCCGCCTTTGTGCCGGAGAAATTCTACACGGTTGCCCTGACCCTTGCGGACGGCGGCACCGCATCCAGCAAGCGGTTTGCCCAGAAAGCGGATGCCGAACTGCTGCTTTCCAAATGCCGAAAGGAGGGGCGTGTCACGGTGCAGAAGATGGAACGCAAGGAGAAATCCGAAAGCCCGCCGCAGCTCTATGACCTTACTGCATTGCAGCGGGATGCCAACCGTCTGCTGGGATTTACGGCACAGCAGACCTTGGATTATGCCCAAAGCCTTTACGAAAAGCGGCTTATCACCTACCCCCGCACGGACAGCCGGTTTTTGACGGAGGATATGGCGGCTTCCCTTCCGGGACTGGTGACGGACACGGGCAGGGCGTTTGCCGTGGAGGAGCCGATTCCCATCCATGTGCAG
Organism: uncultured Faecalibacterium sp.; assembly: GCF_900066275.1. Taxonomy (NCBI): domain Bacteria; kingdom Bacillati; phylum Bacillota; class Clostridia; order Eubacteriales; family Oscillospiraceae; genus Faecalibacterium; species uncultured Faecalibacterium sp. The sequence goes on from NZ_FMFG01000077.1 coordinate 834, forward strand.
CAGGTCATCAATGGCGGCAAAGTCACCGACCACCATGCGCTGCTGCCTACGAAAAGCATGGCAAACGCAGATCTTGCCGCCCTCCCTGCCGGGGAGCGGAATGTCCTGCGGCTGATTGCCGCACGGCTGCTCTGCGCTGTGGGCGAACCGCACTGCTATGCAGAAACTACGCTCACCACCATCTGCGCCGGAGAGGAATTCTCCGCAAAAGGCAAGTTGGTGCTGTCCGATGGATGGAGAGCCATGGAGCGGAAAATGCTGGGCGAACTGTTGGGCAAGCAGAAAGAACCGGCTGTTCTGCCCGATGTGCAGGAGCAGAGCCAGTGCAGCGTTGCCGGTGTCGAACTGAAAGAGGGTCAAACGTCTCCGCCAAAGCATTTCACCGAGGACCTTCTACTTCATGCGATGGAAACCGCCAGTGCAGACAGTATGCCGGAGGGCGTAGAACGTCAGGGCATCGGCACCCCGGCAACGAGAGCCGCCACCATCGAAAAGCTGGTGCAGAAGGGCTTTCTGGAACGCAAGGGCACCAAGAAAACCAAGGTGCTGCTGCCCACGGATAAGGGAAAAGCCCTCATTACCGTAATGCCCGAAGAGATTCAGTCTGCGGATATGACGGCTGACTGGGAAGCGAAATTGCTACAAATCGAACGTGGCGAAATGGAGCCGAGTGAATTTATGACTGAGATCAATACGATGATTACCGAACTGGTAAAGAATACGGAAATGAAAAAAGGAGTAAATGCGCTTATGAAAAACAAAATCATTGGTGTCTGTCCGAACTGCGGTGCAAATGTTGTGGAGCGTGAAAAGGGCTGGTTCTGTGAGAACAGGGAGTGCCGTTTCGTGCTGTGGAAGGACAATGCGTTCTTCAAGCGTCTGGGTAAGCGACTGGATTCCCATGTGGCGGACAAGCTGCTGCGGGATGGGCGTGTCCGGCTGAAGGACTGCAAGAGTGCCAAGGGCAAGACCTACAATGCCACCGTGCTGCTGTCCTGTGAAGCCGATGGCCGCAGCAAGTTTTCTCTGGAATTTGAGGGTGGCTGCTGATGGAGCAGATAAAAGAAGCGGTCTACCTTATCAACGATGAACGCTATCTGCATCTCCGGGAAAACGGTGCAGGGGTCGGCTTTGCCACCTACAACAAGGTAACTGGTGAGCCGCTGGAAAGTGGGCAGATCTCGGAAAAGAATCTGCCGCCCGATGGACGGAACGCCATCCCTGCCGCCCGGAACTGGTATCTGTTTGCACTTTCGGACGATGACCGCAAGGTCATCCAACAGGAAAGCGTAAAGATCCTCGAAAACATCCCGCAGGCGGGCATCGGCAGACGGCGCATCTGGGAGCCGGAAACGCTGCCGAAGGATATTCGTCTCATCAACAGCCACTATGACGATCTCTACCGCATTCCAGATGGCGGCGTGATTCAGGTGGATTACCCGGATGGGCGCAGCTTCACGGCACGGCTGGAACATCTGGATGATTACCACTTTGACATGGGCGGTCTGGGCAATGTGTTCCACATCTGCCAGTTTGCCGAGGTCATGGAACGAAATCATGCCGACTTCTACCCGGAGATTCAGACACAGGACGAGCAGGCGGCGTGGGAACTGGGCGGCAAAGGCTACCTTGCCATCCAGTCTTGTGAGGATGGATGGGACTACACCCTCTACCACAGCGATTATTCTGTGATGGACGGCGGGCAGTTGGATGCCCCGGAACTGACCATTCAGGAAGCCCGTGAGCAGATTCTGGAAGC
>NZ_FMFG01000038.1:0-21363 GCF_900066275.1 uncultured Faecalibacterium sp.
TATGGACGGTTAGCTCAGCTGGTAGAGCATCTGCTTGACGTGCAGGAGGTCACAGGTTCGAGTCCTGTACCGTCCACCACGAGTCCCCAGACCAAAAGGTCTGGGGACTTTTTTCGTGGTGGGCGGTACAGAACTCGAACAGGGCGGCGGCGCATAGCGCCATAAGCAAAGCCACAGTGCGGCTTTGCTTAGCCCGCGGTTCCCAACGGCTAGGAATGTCTACCAAGAAAGATGTCGCCCGACCATTCGGTCTGGGAATGTGGTGGGCGGTACAGAACTCGAACAGCAATAAACAAAGGCAGGGTATCACCGTGGCGGTGTGCCCTGCCTTTTGTTTTGCATCCCCCTATATTGTGCGTTTCGGGTCAATCGCTGCGTACGTCCGCACATGGTCGGTACGCACGTACGCAGGAAAAAGGGCAAGTTCTGATATATAACAGTAGTCTTTTATTGTGTAATATGATATACTCACGTCAACATAACAATTGTGAATGAGCGCAATTTCAAATGGACATCAATCGTATTTTAAGTGAACGAGCTATCTAAAAAAGGAGGTATTTGCTATGAAAAAAGCATCGAACATTTGGGTTCGCAGAGGTCTTTTGCTTCACCGTTTGCATGGACAGGAATTAGCATTAGCTCTCCTATTAAAGCAAAAACCGATGTCTGCTCCACAAATTTGCTCGTCCCTTTTGGAAAAAGAAATACGCTTTGACCGCAAGAAGATTGGAAAACTTTTGGCAGACCTTGAATGGTGGGGAGTTGTCTCTAACGATAGTGGTGTATATAGCTGCCAATGCGCTGTGCTGGATAACTGTCAAGAGCGCTATAACGAGAGCCAGTTGATCGATTTGATTGGGTTGACTCAAAACACTGTGAACGGCCAATCTTTTTATAGTTCTATGCCTCCGATGAGCGTCAGTTCTCGTGGACCCAGTGGTGCATAATCATGTAATTTCCAAATAGTAAGAAGCAGGGTTTGGGGCAGGCACGCCCCAACAAGTTCGCGTTTGCGAAGCAACAAACGCCCCAGTGGGGTGTTTGAGTGGCAGCCCGGTCTTGCGCTGGAAAATTATAAAAACCCGGAATCTTTTTGGGGCCAAAATGGCTCAAAAAGGGTTCCGGGTTTCTGATTTTGCGCTATTCCTTTGTGCAAGCTGCTATCGCATTTTTATTTTGCAACAGCCCCTCTTTTTTATTTTCGGGTATAGGCTTCCATGCCGTGCTCGGCGGGGTCGTAATATTCCATCAGGGTGATGTAGTTTTCCGGGTAGTGGCAGAATGCCGCACGCAGAACGCTGTCTGCCGGGCTGTTCACGCTCATCAGGCTGAGGATGTAGTACACCAGCATCCTCAGCACATCGCTCTCCACCTCGTAGCACAGACCCACCGCCAGCACCGGCACCACCACCTGCTGCGCCCGCAGCGGCACGATGGCCCCCACCTGCTCCAGAATGGGTCTGCTCATGGCCGAAGCCGTCATCACGCAGCGCAGCACCTTCGTCCACGACATTTTACGGATGTTCTCCATGCTGCGCAGCCGTTCCATCACAGCTTCATCGTCCAGGATCACGCCCTCGGCCGCCTCTTTCTCCGAGAGGGTAAAGGCACACTGCAGCATATCCATAAAGGCAGCTTCATATTTTTCGTGGTAATTTGCGGCGCTTTTGCAGAACGCCAGAGCCGCCGCGATCACCGAATCCACATCTTCCTTTGTGGCCAGCTGGTCGAACCGCAGCGGCACGCCGCCCATCCGGCTCTCGATGATGCTCAGATCATCCAGCTCGTTCTGGTACGCCGTGGAGGGCAGAAAGCGGTCGTTTCCGTTGCGGTGGTAGCCCCACTCTTCCGGCATCACGCGGGCCACGATATCGCCGCTGGAAATGATGTTGAAGATATTGCTTACATCCCAATCCGTTTTCAGTCCTCCGTCTGCCGTGTGGTCGTTGTCGTAGTCCGCCTGCAGATCCGGGCGGTCTGCTGCCGTCAGTGCCGCCGGTGCGGCAAAGGTGTAAACAAAGGTATTTTCCTGCGCGATCTGCGGCAGCTGCTGCCGGATGCGCGCCGCCGTCAGGTTTGCCACAGCCGCGCCGCGGCTGTAGCCGCCCAGCCAGAGCTTGATGGTGCCCAGCGTTCCCGCTGCAGCCTCGGCTTTTTTCAGGTAGTCCTGCAGATCTTCAAAAAAATGCTCTGCTGCTGTCACAAAGCCATAGTGCCCGCCGCCTTCGCCCACATGCAGGTTGCTGGCCCACTCGGCACCATAGCCGACACCGCGCAGCATGGCTGCAATAATGGTGGTGCGCTGGCCATCCTGTACCAGTGTTTTCTGCGCAAAAGCACAGCCCGCGGTATCCACCGGGGTGTTCAGGCTGCACTGGTAGCCCGCATAGACCGCATTGGCAAAGCCAAGCTTCTGGTAGGCATCCGCAATGCTGTCCTCACGGCCCGCTTCACCCTCCACCCAGTAAAGCGCATCGCTCTGGTAGGTGTTGCCACTTGCCGCCACAAGGCCCAGCGTTGCCAGTGCCAGCTTGTGGCTGTACTGCAGCGCCGTGTTCTCAAAAAAGGCATCTGTATAATAAAAATCGTGGGAGAGATCTGTTTCGCTGTGGTCGCTGCGGAAAGCAAAGGAGTAGTAATCCTCCGGCACCGCACTGCCCACCACAGCCTGTGCGGCCTGCGGCAGCAAAGCCTCTGCCGCCGCGTGCGGGGCCAGCACGCCTGCCACGGCAGCTGCTGCCGCCTTGCAAAAGGCACGTCGTTTTATGGTCTTCATCTTCCTGCTCCAATCAAGGCTTCTGCATAAAACCAGCCTGTTTTTCTAAGTATAGCGGATTTTGCACGCTGATACAATCGCTCTTTCTTAATAAAAAAACAGTCCATGCTCCACACACAGACTGTTTTATGGTATAGTATAAAGGTGTCCGGCTCATCTCAGCTCGATCTGCCTGCAGTAGTCCACGATGTGGTGGAACATCTGTTCCACTGCCGGGGCCATTGCGGCGGGGCGCTGCACAGCCAGGCCCACCACACGGTCTTCCTCTGGCTCGATGGGATAGATCTTGATCGCGGCCTTGCAGTCGCGCAGCAGCATCTGCGGCATGATGGAAATGCCCAGACCTGCTTCCACCATGGCGATGTTGGACTGGTCGTCAATGACATGGCAGCGGCGCTCGGTGCCGATCTTATATTTTTTCAGGAACTGGCGCATCTCAGCATCGGTGGCATCGCACTGCACAACGAAGCTTTGGCCGTTCATCAGGGCGGGAGTCATCACGCCGTTTTCCGGTTCGGGCCAGTCCTGCGGCACGATGCACAGCAGCGGCTCGCGGAACAGCTCGGTGAGGTTGAACTCTTCACGGCAGGTGGAGGAAAGGAACGCGATATCCACCTGACCGGTTCGCAGCCATTCCTTCACATCGTCGTAGGTGCCCTGATACACCTCGATCTCGATCTGCGGGTAGTGGGTCATAAAGCTTTTGAGCAGGCCCGGCAGCAGCGAAGCACACACCGAGTTGAATACGCCCAGCTTCACCTTGCCCTTTTCCAGGCCGTTCAGGCGGGCGATGCTCTGCTTGAGGGCCTCGTCGCTGTTGAGCACATCGCGAATAGAGGGATACAGGGATGCGCCGTAGCTGGTCATGGATACGCCGTTTTTGCCGCGGTTGAACAGAGCAAAGCCCAGCTCCTCCTCCATTACGGCAATGGCGTGACTGATGGCCGATGGGGTCAGGTGCAGCTGCTGTGCCGCCTTGTTGAAGCTGCCCTGCCGGGCCACAGCATCAAAAATCTCGTAGGAAAAAAGCGTCATGCCCAAAGCCTCCTTCCGTTTTTACTGGTTCGGAGACGCCCGATTCTCTGTGAATCTTTTTCATCTTTCATTTGAGATAGTTCAATTATCTTCTTGATTGTACTATCCCGCGCCTTTTCTGTCAAGCATTTTTGCCCGATTTATGCGCCTTTCCGGCGTATTTTGTCAAAGATGACGCAGGAGCCTGCCAGCCTGCGCCGTATCATTAAAAAAGCACAAAAAGTAGATTTTTTATCAAGTGAGGGATTCCTTATGACCGAGACTGCCAAAGCCCCTGTCCGCTGTGGACTCAGCGGCACAGCGCTCAAATACATCGCCTGCATCACCATGCTCATTGATCACATCGGCGCTTCCTGCATCGAAGCCGGTATCCTGCTGCCGGCCCTCGCCGCCGGTGCTGCCAGCTGCGGTGGCATCCCGGTCAGCACCCTGCTGGCGGCAGACCGTGTGCTGCGGTATATCGGGCGGCTGGCCTTTCCCATCTTCTGCTTTCTGGCCGTGGAGGGCTTTCTGCACACCCACGATGTAAAAAAATACGTCCGGCGGCTTCTGCTGTTCGGCCTTCTGAGCGAGGTGCCTTTTGACCTTGCCTTTTTCCGCACACCGTTCGCCCCGCAGCACCAGAACGTTTACTGGACGCTGGCGCTGGGCGTGCTGGCTATGACAGGACTCAAGCGCTTTGAAAAGGAAAACGGCCTGCCCGGCTGGCAGGGGCTTGTGTGGGCGGGCGGCTGCGCCGCGCTGGCGCTGGCATCCAACACCGACTACCACGCCATCGGCGTGCTCATCATCTGCACCCTGTACCTGACCCGCGCAGACCGCAAGCGGCAGTGCCTTGCAGGTGCGCTGCTGTTTTTGTTCGAGCTGACCGCGCCGCTGGCCTTTGTGCTGGTCTGGTTCTACAACGGGCAGCGCGGCGCGTGCAGTCCGCTGCAAAAAAAGGCCTTTTACTGGTTCTACCCGGTGCACCTGCTGGTGCTAGCAGGTATCACAAACCTTATGCTATAACAGCAGAAAGCCCGCCGTCCAAAGACAGCGGGCTTTTTTACAGCTTCTCACATCGGGAACATAACGCCTGTCAGCAGCAGCATGGCAGGCACTGTGACCAGCATACACACGGTGGAGTGGGCCACCGCCTGACTGGCAAGGGTCGCCTCGGTGCCGGTCTGCTTGGCCAGCACAGCGGCAAGGCTGCCGGCCGGGCAGCATGCAATGATGGACAGGCCGGTGCGCAGCACATTGTCCAGCGGCAGCAGCCACAGTAGCAGCATGAACAGCAGCGGGAACAGGATGCCGCGCAGCAGGGTGACCCGGTACAGGAAACCGGTGTGCAGCAGCGCACGGATGTCGCTGTCTGCCAGCAGCACACCTACGATCATGAGCGCCAGCGGGGTGGTGCAGCCGCCCACCGTACTGCAGAACTGCTGCACCGGTGCGGGCAGCCGCCAGCCGGTGGCCAGCAGCACCAGCATAGCCACCGTGGCAATGTTGGTGGGGGTGATGAAGGTCTTGAGCCGGATCTTCTCGCCGGGGCGGAACAGGCACACCACATAGGTAAAGAACCATACATTATAAGAGGCCATGGCCATGCCTGCAAACACAGTGCCGCGCGCGGTGCCCAGCAGGGCGCTGCACAGCGGCAGGCCGATGAAGCCGCAGTTGGGCATAGCTGCCGTGCCCACCAGCACCGCATACTTGCCCGGCGTGTCGTGGTGCAGCCAGCTGCTCAACCGGCACAGGCCGGTGGTCGCCACAAACAGTGCCAGCAGCAGCACGAACAGCACCCCTGCCTGAGTGAGCAGCTCCGGCTCACCGTCCACGGCTGCACCAGCCAGCATGGTACAGGGCAGCAGAAGCTTCATGATAAAATCCGACAAAAACTTGCTGTCACGATCCTTGATGATGCCGCTGCGTGCACCTACATAACCCAGCAGCACTTCCAGGAAGATCACCGTGATCTGACCTGCCAAAACGCCAAACGCCATTGGTTCCTCCTCTTTGTTCCACAAGCCGCATTTTTCCTTTACAAAGGAAAAAGCCCATTGATTTCAACGAATCAACGAGCTTTTTCTTGGCGGAGTAGGAGGGATTTGAACCCTCGCGCCGTTGTTTAGACGACCTACGCCCTTAGCAGGGGCGCCTCTTCGACCTCTTGAGTACTACTCCAGAGCAAAGTGTGTTACACTTATTCAATAAAAAATGGCGGAGAGAGTGGGATTCGAACCCACGGTACGTTGCCGTACGGCAGTTTTCAAGACTGCTTCCTTAAACCACTCGGACATCTCTCCTTGTGGACATCCGCCTTACGCCGTGTCGAATGCCTATTTAATTTACCAGATTTGCACGCCGGTGTCAAGCCTTTGGCGCAATTTTTTTCTTTCAGCCCTTAAAAACAAAATTTACCACAACCTTTTTGGGTCTTGGCCTGTTTCAGGTCTTTACAAGTACACCTTTTTGTTGTATAATAAACACAAGAAAATTTCCTCGCGGTGTAAAGGAGAAATATACCATGTCGTTTTCAGAACTTTTGAAGCAGTGCCGCAAAAAGCAGGGCATCAGCCAGGCTGAGCTGGCTTCCAAACTGGGCGTGACACAGCAGGCTGTCGGCAAATGGGAAAGCGGCAAGTCCTCTCCCGATCCGTCTACCGTGGCCCGCATTGCCGAGCTTTTGAACACCACAGCAGATTATCTGCTGGGCCTGTACCGCCCGGTAAGCAATGTTTCCGCCCCGGAAGAGCGGTTCTTTGGCAGCTATTCTGAAAGCCTGATCCCGGTGATCGGCACAGTAAAGGCCGGTTACGGTGCCCTCGCCTTTGAGGAGGACTACGGTCAGGAGTATGCCCGTGTGAAGGACCCCTCCAACTATTTTTATCTGGTGGTGCGCGGCGACAGCATGGAGCCCCGCATTCAGGACGGCGACCTTGCCCTTGTGCACAAGCAGGACACACTGGAAAACGGCGACCTTGGCGTGCTGATCTACGGCGATGAGGGCGAGGGCACCCTGAAGCGCTATATCCAGCGCGGCAATTGCGTGGTGCTGCAGCCCTTCAACCCGGCCTACAGCGAAATGGTCATCAAGGGCGAGGACCTGAACCATCTGCACATCGCCGGCCGCGTGGTGGAGACCAAGGCGAAGTGGTAATAACTCCTTCCGTCTGCTCACGCTGTTCGCAGCCACCTCCCTCATGGAGGGAGGCCTTGGCAAAACCGGAAACTTTCCCGTACTGCCAAAGGCTCCTCCTCCGGGGGAGCTGGCACGGCGGCAGCTGTGACTGAAGGAGTTCGGCACAAATTGATGTAAAGCCATCTGCAATTTTGCGCATGGCTTTATTTTTTGACCCTTTTTCCCACTTTGGAGGTGTATTCTGCATGGAACAGACCCTGATGGACAAGCTTACCATTCTGGCCGACAGCGCCAAATATGATGTTGCCTGCACCTCCAGCGGCGCATCCCGCACCGCACGGGCAGGCATTCTTGGCAGCTGCTATGCACCGGGCTGCTGCCACGCCTTTACCGCCGATGGCCGCTGTGTAAGCCTTTTAAAGGTGCTCATGACCAACTGCTGTGCCTTCGACTGCAGCTATTGCGTCAACCGCAAGTCCAACGATATCCCCCGTGCCACCTTCACGCCCCGGGAGCTGGCTGAGCTGACTGTGGAGTTTTACCGCCGCAACTACATTGAAGGGTTGTTCCTTTCCAGCGCGGTGCTGGGCACGCCGGACTACACCACCGAACGGATGCTGGCCGCCCTGCGGCTGCTGCGGGGCGAATACCGCTTTGGGGGCTACATCCACGCCAAGGCCATCCCCGGCACCAGCCCGGAACTGCTGCAGCAGCTGGGATATCTGGCCGACCGCCTGAGCGTGAATGTGGAGCTGCCCAGTGAGCAGAGCCTGAACCTGCTGGCCCCGGACAAAGGGCGGCACTCCATTTTCCGGCCCATGAAGCAGATCGCAGTTTCCGGCGCGCAGAGCAAACAGGAGCTGACCGTCTACCGCCATGCGCCAAAGTTCGCACCCGCCGGGCAGAGCACCCAGATGATCGTAGGCGCTTCGCCGGAGACAGACTACCACATTTTAAAGCTCACTGAGGGCATGTACCGGAAGTACAGTCTGAAACGGGTGTTCTACTCCGCCTACATCCCGGTAGCCGAGGACACCCGCCTGCCTGCGCTGGACACCAAACCCCCGCTTTTGCGGGAGCACCGGCTGTATCAGGCTGACTGGCTGCTGCGGTTTTACCAGTTCAAGGCAGACGAAATTCTGGATGAAGCCAACCAGAGCTTCAACCCCTACCTCGACCCAAAATGCAACTGGGCCGTGCAGCACTACGGGCTTTTTCCGGTAGATGTGAACCGCGCGCCCTTTGAAATGTTGCTGCGTGTGCCGGGCATCGGCCCCAAAAGTGCCCGGCGCATCTGGCACGCGCGCAAGCTTTCCAGCCTTGGGTTGGACGAGTTGAAGCGCATGGGCGTGGTGCTCAAGCGGGCACAGTATTTCATCACCTGCAAGGGTTTTGCGGGTGCGCACCCGGGCCGTGGCACCGCCGGGCGGGAGCGCATCACGCAGGCGCTCATCGACCCCAACGTGTTCGGCGGCAGCTGCGAACAGCTCAGTCTGTTCACGCCGCCTGCGGTGGACGATCTGATCACGCAGGGCGTGGCACCGCGCGCAGCCATGCGCATGGTGCGGGAGGAGGCAGTGCAATGTCTGGCGAAGGCGCTGTAAATGTTCAAGTTCAGAAAGCCCGCAGGCTCCACGATGCGGATGTGGTGTACCTCTACGACAGCAGCTTTGAAGGCTTTCTGTGCTGCGTGTTCGAGAGCTTTGCCCAGCACGAGATCCCCTTTGCGGTGTGGACACCCCAGCGGGAAACTTCCACCCTGTACCCGGTCAAGGACATCCCCACCGACCACGCCAAGGCTCAGCGGGTGTTTGCCAGCTTTGGCAGAAAGCTTGGCCCCGAGACAGAGTACCTCGTCAGCCGGGATTTCCTCTCCGGGCGGGAGGACAAAGAGCTGCTGCTCATCCGCTTTCTGCATCTGGCCTTCGCCCTCGGCCCCGGCACCGTGAAGCGCACCGGCCACCCGGACGTGGCCCCGCTGTATGAGATGAAGAAAAGCCTTGACTGGGAAGTGGACAAGTTTCAGGGCTTTGTGCGGTTTGAGGAGCACGACGGGATGCTGGGCGCCGTCATCCACCCCAAAAACTACATCCTGCCGCTGCTGCGGCCCCACTTTTGCGGACGGTTCCCGGAAGAGAACTTTATGATCTACGATGCGGTGCATCAGGCTGTGCTGCTGCAGGAGGACCACAAGGCCCGGCTGCTGGAGCTGGCTGCACCGCTGGAGCTGCCGCCGCCCAGCGAGCGGGAGCAGCAGTTTCAGGCATTGTGGAAGCAGTTCTACCAGACGCTGGAGATCAAGGCCCGCCACAACGAAAAATGCCGCATGACCCACTGCCCCAAGCGCTTTTGGGCCGATATGGTGGAGATGAAAGATGAATTTTAACAAAAACGTTGCATCTGCGGCGTTGCAACCCCCAAAACCTATGGTATACTATAAGAGATATCCGGCAGGCCTTCTGCCGAACACTCCCGCACTGCTGCGGGGCAACACAAAAGGAGTATTGTAGCGTTATGGTTCGCATTACTATGGAAGACGGCGGCATCATCGATATCGAGCTGAACGAAGAAGCCGCTCCTATCACCTGTGAGAATTTCAAGAAGCTGGTCAGCGAGGGCTTTTACAACGGCCTGACCTTCCACCGCGTGATCCCCGGCTTTATGATCCAGGGCGGCTGCCCGCTGGGCAACGGCACCGGCGGCCCCGGCTGGAACATCAAGGGCGAGTTTGCTGCAAACGGCGTGAACAATCCGCTCAAGCACACCCGCGGCGTGATCAGCATGGCACGCGCCATGAACCCCAACAGCGCCGGCAGCCAGTTCTTCATCATGCATCAGGATGCACCTCATCTGGACGGCCAGTACGCTGCCTTTGGCAAGGTGGTTGCAGGCATGGATGTTGTGGATAAGATCGCAGCTGTCCGCACCGACTGGAACGATAAGCCCACCACCCCGGTCAAGATGAAGACCGTGGAGCTCATTGAGGGCTGATTTTTAAACCTAAAAAATCCCGACACCTTGCGGTGCCGGGATTTTTGTTTTCGTTGATGCTTGTTTTTAGCAGCCTTCCTTTTCGGCCAGCTTGCGGCCCATGAGCACGCCCATGACCGAAGCCATCATCAGGCCGCGGGTCCAGCCGGAGGAGTCGCCCAGACAGTGCAGGCCCTTGATGTTGGTGTCAAGGTTCTCGTCCATCTTCACCTTGTTGGAGTAGAACTTCAGCTCCGGGCTGTACAGCAGCGTCTCGTTGGCGGCAAAGCCGGGCACCACCATATCCAGCATCTTGATGAACTCAATGATGTTGGTCATGGCGCGGTAGGGCATGGCGGCGGTAATGTCGCCTGCCACGGCATCCTTCAGGGTGGGCTTCACGTTGGACTGGGCCAGCTCCTTCTGCCAGGTGCGCTTGCCGTCCAGGATGTCGCCGTAGCGCTGCACCATGATGTGGCCTGCGCCCAGCATGTTGGTCAGCTCGCCCACCTTCTGTGCGTAGGCAATGGGCTGGTTGAACGGCTCGGTAAAGTTGTGGGAAACCAGAATCGCAAGGTTGGTGTTCTCGCTCTTTTTCTCCTTGAAGCTGTGGCCGTTGACCACGGCAAGGTCGTTGTCGTAGTTTTCCTGCGCCACAAAGCCGCCGGGGTTCTGGCAGAAGGTGCGCACCTTGTTCTTCCAGGGCTTGGGGTAGCCGATGAGCTTGGACTCATACAGCACCTTGTTCACCTTTTCCATGACCTCATTGCGGCACTCCACGCGCACACCGATGTCCACGGTGCCGGGCTTATGGGCAATGTGGTGCTCGGCGCAGATCTTTTCCAGCCAGTCTGCGCCGCGGCGGCCGGTGCCAATGACCACGGTATCCGCATACACAGGCCGGACCTGATCGCCGTCCTTCAGCAGTACGCCCTTGCACTCCTCATTCTCAAGGATGATGTTCTCGCACTCGGTATTGAACAGCATCTCCACGCCGTTGTCGGCCAGATAGTTCTGGATGGCCAGATACAGCTGCTGCGCCTTCTCTGTGCCCAGATGGCGGATCGGGCAGTCCACCAGCTTCAGACCGGCATGGATGGCGTTCTTGCGGATCTCCTTGATCTCCTCGCCGGTGTAGATGCCCTCCACATGGGGGTCTGCGCCGAACTCAAGATAGATCTTGTCGGTGTAGTCGATAAGCTTCTGCGCAAACTCCTCTCCGATCAGGGTGGGCAGGTCGCCGCCCACCTCATAGGAGAGGCTCAGCTTGCCATCCGAGAAGGCACCTGCACCGGAAAAGCCGGTGGTGATGGCGCAGGTGGGGCGGCAGTTGACGCAGTGGCCCACTTCGGCTTTGGGGCAGTGGCGCTTTTCCACGGGCTTGCCCTTTTCCACCAGCAGCATCTTCTTTTTGCTGCCGTGGCGCAGCAGCTCCACAGCGGTAAAAATGCCAGCCGGGCCGGCACCGACAATGATCAGATCATACTTTTCCATTTCTCTTTTTCCTTTGCTTAGTCGTTAGTATAAAACCCTCTCAGTCAACGCCTGACGGCGTTGCCAGCTCCCCCGAGGGGGGAGCTTTTTCCTTCGGAAGAAAGGGTACACCTTCTTCACAGTATGAGGAAAACGTCATCAAAACAGCGCATTAAGCTCGCCCTTCGGGAGAGCTGGCGCGGAGCGCCTGAGAGGGTTTATTTCTCGTTCTCCTGTTCCACAGTGGCGCTCTCGTCCACCTCATCCAGCTCCACAGCGCTGGCCTCGGCATCGGTGCGGGTCACATCCGGGGCGACCACGCCGTCGCCGTTCAGGTCTTCACCGGTCAGGGACTCCAGCATGGACTGAGTCTCCGGGTGCAGCTTGGCAAAACGGCGCACGGCCAGCACCGTGTACAGGGCGCTGAGCAGGTTGATGGAACCCTCCACGATCAGGATGATGCCAATGGCCATGACCAGCGTTTCCATGGTGCCGAAGGGGTTCAGGATCATGATAACGCCCAGCACCACGCTGAGCACCGGCAGCAGCAGAAAGCTTTTCCAGCTGGAATAGCCGCAGCGGCGCAGGTCCAGTGCGTTCTGCACACGACTGATGCTGTCAAAGATCACGAACAGGCCGAACACGATGGGCAGGATACTCACCACGATGTCGCTGCGCAGGATCAGGAACGCACCCAATGCCAGACAGATGATGCCGGAGATCAGGGTGAGCTGGCTCTGGAACACACCGCGTTCCACCACAAAATAGCGGATGAGCTGCACCGCCGCGCAGGCCAGCACCACAGCGCCCAGCGCATAGCACACGATGTTCAGGGCCGTGGTGGGCTTCATGAGCAGAAAAACGCCCAGACCCAGATACAGCGCACTCATGAGCACCAGATTCCATTTGAGCTTTTTTACCATAGAGATCACGTTCCTTTCCTTTGCAGGGACAGTTTTTCACGCCCTCATTCGGCAGGGGAATACATGGGGGCAATGATGTTTTTGTTGATGCGGGCGTAGAAGCCAAGGCTCAGCAGGACACTGACGATCTCAGCGATGAGGAAGGCCCACCAGACATTGTTGACATTGCCGGTCTGTGCCAGCAGCCATGCGGCCGGCAGCAGCACGAACAGCTGCCGGCAGACCGAAACGATCAGGCTGAACACACCGTTGCCCAGTGCCTGAAACACCGAGCTGAGCACGATGCTGGCACCCGCCAGCAGGAAGTGCAGGCAGATGATGCGCATGGCCGGGATGCCAATGGCCAGCATGGCATCACTGGCCGCAAAGATGCCCAGCACCTTATCCGGTGCGAACTGGAAGATGCAGAAACCAATGAGCATGATGCACTCGGCATAGCAGACTGCCAGCTTGATGGTTTTTTTCACGCGGTCCGGTCTGCGGGCACCGTAGTTGTAGCTGATGATGGGCACCATGCCGTTGTTCAAGCCAAAGATGGGCATGAACACGAAGCTCTGCAGCTTGAAGTACACACCGAACACCGCCACCGCCGTGGCCGAGAAGCTCATGAGGATCAGGTTCATGCCAAAGGTCATCAGGCTGCCCACGCACTGCATGGCGATGCTGGGCAGACCCACCGTGTAGATGCGGCCAATGGCCTTGGCACTGGGCCGGAAGCCCTTGAAGCTGATCTGGATATCCGGGTTTTTGTTCAGGTTAAAGAACAGGGTCATGCCTGCGCCGCAGAACTGGCCGATGACCGTTGCCACAGCTGCGCCGGTGGTACCACTGAGGGCCTCACCGCAGTAGCCAAAGATGAAAATGGGGTCCAGAATGATGTTCACCACGGCACCCACCAGCTGACTGATCATGCTCAGGTAGGTGCGGCCGGTCGCGGCCAGCAGCTTTTCACCCATGGTCTGGGTGAAAAGGCCCAGACTGAAGATGCAGCATACCGAAAGATACTGGATGCCCTGCTGCGCAATAGCCGCATCACTGGTCTGTGCATAGAAATAGGGCTTCATGCAGGTAAGGCCAATGACGAGGAACACCACGAAGCTGCACAGCGAAAGAAAGATGCCGTTTTTCGCCGTGGCATTGGCACGGCTCTGGTTCTTTTCGCCCAGACTTTTGGACAGCAGGGCGTTCACGCCTACGCCGGTGCCCACGCCCACAGCGATCATCACATTCTGCAGCGAGAAGGCGAGGGACACAGCGGTGAGGGCGCTTTCACTCACATGGGACACGAACACCGAGTCCACCACGTTGTAAAGCGCCTGCACCAGCATGGAGATCATCATGGGCACGCTCAGCTTGACCAGCAGAGGGTTGATCTCCATGGTGCCCATAATGTTTTCCCGCGTTTGGGCGGGAGAGGTTTGGGGTTGCTTTGTTTCCACGTTTGCTCCTTTTGATGTTGAGGTTACAGGGAATATGGCAAGGCCGCTGCCGAATAACTCCTTCCGTCATCGCTGCGCGATGCCACCGCTCCCCTTTTTGTCACTTGCGTGACATCTTCCCCCGGCCGGGGGAAGTCTTTCTCAATGAGGGAGGCATTGGCAAAATCAGGAACTCCATCATACTGCCAAAGGCTCCCTCTCCGAGGGAGCTGGCACGGCGGGAGCCGTGACTGAAGGAGTAAAACAGTCGCCGTTGCCCGAAACGTGGGCAGGGTGCAAAAGCACCCTACCCACGAATCATCGTTGTTTTATTTTGAAGTGCCCGGGCGGTCAGCCAAGGTTCTTCTCCTTGGCTGCGGCTGCGTCCAGGATCATCTTCACGCAGGTCTCGCGGCCCAGAGCAGCGTTGATGGCCAGATCATAGTTGTGGGCATCACCCCAGCGGTTCTGGGTGTAGTAGTTGTAGTAGGCAGAACGGTTGCGGTCGGTCTTTTCCACCTCGTCCTTGATGCCCTTTTCGTCCTTGGCCTTGACCAGAGGATTGGTCTTTGCGTATTCCAGCCGCCACTCCTTGGGGGCGTACACGAACACGCGCAGCACATCCTTGCGCTCACGCAGCACATAGTCGCCGCAGCGGCCCAGGATCACGCAGGGGCCTTCCTCGGCCAGCTGCTTGATGATGCGGCTCTGAAGAATGAACACCTGATCGCCCAGCGGCAGCTCATTGCCCATGGTGTACAGACTGTACAGCAGGCTGTGAGTATGCCGTTTTTCACTGGCGGCAACAGCTTCTTCCGAAAGACCGGAGTGCTTTGCTGCCATGGTGATCAGCTCTTTGTCGTAAAGCTTGATGCCCAGCGCATTTGCCACATCTTCAGCGATGTAGCGGCCGCCCGTGCAGTATTCACGTCCCAAAGTGATGATCGTCTTTGCCATAATGTGTTCCTCCTATGTCTTGATCTATAGCCCAAAGGCTTTGGGTCGGGCCGGTCATTCCGCCGGCTTTTCCTGTGCCTGGGAAACAGGTTGCTCCGGCGTGGGGCGCGGCTTTGGCAGCCGCACCTCCGCCACGCGCATGGCACCGGTCTGGTCCACTGCATACACGCTGCAGCGGCAGCCTGCGGCCATGATCTTTTCCGGGAAGCGGATGCCGCCCTCCGGCGTGCGCTCCATCCGGCAGAAGCTGCGGTGGGCGGTGGTGGCGTGGGCCACACCGTCGTGGCACGCACAGGCCACCCAGCCGGAAAAGCCTTCCGGCAGCGGGTCCTTCACGCCGCGCTGCTCAAAATAATAAACGTCTGCCGTCTCGCCGGGCACCAGCTCGCAGCGCATCCGCAGCGGACGGTTGGCGGCAACATCGCGGGGTTTTGCCCGCAGGGCGATGGCGCGCCCGGTAAAGTAACGCATAAAGTCCACCAGTGCCATGGTGCAGTTCACTGCGCCGTTGGAATCTGCGGTGGGGTCGTTCAGCAGCACATAATCTGCCATTACGGCATCGTCGTGACCAAAGCCGCGCAGGCCCATCCAGACCCGCACCGGGTCCCGCTGGCCGCGGATGCGCCGCTCCACCTGCACTGCCACACAGCAGTCATCGTGGATCTGGGCACGCAGGTCGGCAAGGTCCATCCATGCCTGCCAGCAGGGGTAGCCGCAGCAGCCGGCGGCAGCAGCCGCAAAGGCCGCATTGGCGGTGGTGCTGTGGGCCATGTCCTCCATCACATAGGCCACTTCTTCGGGCAGGACATCCTCGCCCCAGCAGTTCATCAGTGCCGCCATGACCAGCGGCAGATCCATGGTGCGCCCAAAGCTGGGATCGTGGGCCGCAAGGCAGTATTCCGGCAGATAGAGCTGCCGGTTCAGCGGGTGGCCGTTGTGCTTCTCCCACGCCAGCGGCCGCACTGCCGCGGCCAGCAGGCGCACTGCGGGCGAGACCTTGTCATCGTTGGTGGAAAGGTTCACCTGCAGCTGCACGCCGGTGCCGCCGCCGGGCGTTGCCACGGTCACGGTATCGCCCATGAGGAAGATCATGCCGTCGTCACTCTGGGAATTGCAGCTGCAGCGGGGGTAGCCCGGCGCCCACTTGCCAAAGCTCATCCAGCCGGTCCAGTTTCCTCCGGCATATACCCGGCAGCGCACCTCCACCATGGTGTTGTGGGGCGCAAAGGCGTTCCAGCTGACATTCAGGTTGCAGAAGGCCGGCATGGCAAATTCCGGCGTGGTGTAGCTGCCGTATTGCAGGCAGCGGCCCGCCACGCTGTCCAGCACCAGTGCACCGCCGTCCAGTGCCACATTGTCCAGCTGCCCGCGGGAGAAGGTCTCGGTGCCCTGCAAAACCAGATTATTCCGTTGTTCCATGGAGCACCCCTCCTTTGCGGAAGTTCAAATTTACTCTTCGGTGTCGTCGGTTCTTTCGCCGTAATCCTCTTGGAGGGCGGCTTCCAGCTCGGCATCCTTCATTTTGCGGATGCTCTCCTCAATGTGGAACACCTTTTCAATATCGCCGTAGATGATCTGGCAGGATACTTCGGTCACGAACCAGAAGCCGAAGATCAGCATGAGCAGCAGGCCCAGCGGCATGCACAGGATCACCACGCCCCAGAACAGGATCTGCACGATGGCCGCCGCCAGTGCGTGGGGCAGGAACGCGATCATGCAGTTGATGCTGTTTTTCACGGTCAGGCTGAAGGGCTGATCCAGCAGCACCACCTGCGGCCACATGTAGGCGAACAGCATCTGGAAGATGAGCAGGTTCAGCACCGTGGCCACCCACAGCGGCACGCCCACATTGGTGCCCTTGCTCAGCATATTGAAGCAGAAATACACAAGGAAGATCTGCGCCGTGACCACCACACAGTAGAAGATGCCCGGCGCAATGCTGGCCTTGAAGTTGCGCTTGAAGGCACGGCGATAGGTCACCCACCAGTAACCGGCTTCGTCACGCAGGGCACGCAGCACGGTATCGTACATGCCGGCCAGCGCAGGCCCGGCCAGAATGCCGCCTACCACCGCGCTTGCCAGCATGACAGGCAGGCTGTTTGCCAGAAAGCCGATGTACACCAGACAGATCACCGGCAGAAAGCCGATGCAGGCCAGCAGGTTTGCAAGGAACATGCCGTTCATATCACGGCCCACAAGCTCAAAAAAACGGCCCACGCCGGTCTTGCGGGGAGCATCCTTTTCAACGCCCTTACCGGCCTTGAAGTCATTTGCGGAAGGAAATAAACCCATGTTCGTATGGTACCTCTCTCTTCATCCATTGGGCCGGCAGAAAGCATTTCGTGCAGAAAGTGCCATTGTGCTGGCTTTACAACTATAAATATACCCGCATTTTGTCAATTTTGCAAGACCGCAGATCCTCCGATTTGTAAAAAAAGTGTTATTTCTCCCCTTTTTACAAAAAGTGTGATACAATGACAATGGCATATTTTGCCGGAGGGAGGAAAACGCAATGAGCATTTTTCGCACGATTGCGATGTTTATTTACTTATTTGGTTATATGATCGTCCATTATGGCGTGCTGCGCCGGGCGGAACGCGCTCTGGCTGCAGGCGACATGCAGCTGGTGGAAGAGCTTGTCAACAAGCATATCCCGCACTGGAGCCGGGGCATTTTAAAGGTGACCGGCGTTTCCCTGAGCGTGGAGGGCCTTGAGAATATCCCCAAAGATACGGCCTGCGTGTTCGTGGGCAACCACCGCAGCTACTACGACATCCCGCTTTTGCTGGCCAGTCTGGATAAGCCCCACGGCATCCTTGCCAAGGAAGAACTGGAAAAGATCCCGCTGCTGAACCGCTGGATGAAGCTGCTGGGCTGCGTGTTCGTGCAGCGCGACGACCTGCGGGCATCCGTGCGCGCCCTGAACGATGCCACTGCCATTGTGGAGAGCGGCAAGAGCTTCGTCATTTTCCCGGAGGGCACCCGCTACAAGGGAGAAGAGGGCGGTGCCGGTGAGTTCAAGGCCGGTGCATTCCGCATTGCCGTCAAGACCGGCGCACCGGTGGTTCCGGTGGCCATTACCGGTGCACGTGCCCTGTTTGAGAACAATGGCAACCTGTGCCATCCGGGCAGCGTGCATATCAAGGTGCTGCCGCCCATCCGGACTGCAGGCATGAGCAAGGCCGAGCAGAAGCAGCTGCCGGACGCTGTGCGTCAGGCCATTCTGGCACAGCTGTAAATCAGAACTTGGAGGAAACTGCCCCATGGCAAGCTACCGTTACGAACGCGATATCGACCCCAAAGACCTCCAGCCCCGCAAACAGCGCCAGTACACCCGCAAGGAACGCTGGGCCAACTGGTGGGATTATAACCTCAAGTGGGTCATCATCATCGGCATCATCGTGGTGTTCTTCGGCTACAACTTCATCGGGCAGTATTTCTTTACCGTCCATGCAGACTATAACGTGGCCGTGGTGGCCCCCCACTACCTGCCGGAAGCCACCCAGACCGCCCTGCAGGATGCCCTTGCCGCCTACGGCGAAGACCGGAACGGTGACGGCAAGGTGGTGGTAAAGCTGAACCTCTACACCATGGACTTTGGCAACGAGGACTCGGATGCCTACCTTGACATGGCAGGCACCACCAAGCTTTCCACCGACATTCAGGGCGCGCTGAGCTCCA
The DNA here is from genome assembly GCF_900066275.1 of uncultured Faecalibacterium sp. NCBI lineage: Bacteria > Bacillati > Bacillota > Clostridia > Eubacteriales > Oscillospiraceae > Faecalibacterium > uncultured Faecalibacterium sp. The sequence goes on from NZ_FMFG01000038.1 coordinate 18,358, forward strand.
TCTTCATCCTGTACGACCCAGCCGGGTTCCAGCAGACCACCGGCACCCTGCGCTACCTCGACGGCAGCCTGCCGCAGTCCGACGCAGACAGTGACTGGTGGAACATGGTCTACCGCTGGACCGACTGCCCGGTGCTGGCGGGCCTTGATCTGGGCGATTACGCTTCTGATGCTGTGCAGAGCGAAAGCGGCTCCAGTCAGGAACTGATGAGCCGGTACTATATCGGCATCCGCGGCGCATGGAACAAGGACTCCGCCGACCTGCTTGAGGGCGGCGAAGAACTGTGGAACAAGCTGACCGCCGGGGCTGTTTCTACCGCCAGTGCAGAGGGCTGAGCCATGCGGTTCCGGGTAAAGCGCGGCGGGCCTGCCGCCGGGTTCACATTTGACCGCACAGCAAAGCCGGTGCAAAGGCCAGAGCCGGAAAAGCCGGTCTCCCTTGCACAGGCGCTGGATAATCCCTATGGGAGATATTACGGCAAAGCCCGCAGCAGGGAAGAACTGCTGAAAAACAGATAATATGCAAATAGAACTCCCCCAGTCGCCTTCGGCGACAGCCCCCTCGGGGATGGGGCCCTTGGCAGAGCCGGAAACTTTTCCGCTTTGTCAGCGGCTCCCTCTTTGAGGGAGCTGGCAAACCCGCAAGGGTTTGACTGAGGGAGTTCGTTTTCTATTTTGTTCTTTTTACACATATCTGATTTGAAATATTCTCCCCTTTGAAACGCCGGAGGTTTTGTTGTTTCTCCGTCCCAGTTATGGTATACTTACTGGGTATCTATTATCTTGATGGTATTTATCATACATGCAAAAGGATGTGAACCCATGGACGCACTGGAACAGGCACGCGCCGAGATCGACACGGTGGATGCCCAGCTGGCTGCGCTGTTTGAGCGGCGGATGGCCGCCGTGCTGCAGGTGGCCGAATACAAAAGAGCCCATGGCCTGCCCGTTTACGATGCCGCCCGCGAGACGGCAGTGCTGGAAAAGGCTGCGGCCCGCATTCAGGACCCGGCCCTGCGGCCCTACTATAAAGACCACGTGCAGAACCTGATGGACGTGGCAAAGCAGTACGAAGCCGTGGTGCTGAGCCAAAACCGCGCCGCCTATCAGGGCGTGGAAGGCGCTTTTGCCCACATTGCCCTCCGGGCGCTGTTCCCCCACGCCGAGGCTGTGAGCTACCCCACCTGGGACGAGGTGTTTGACGCGGTGGAACGCGGCGATGCTGCCCGGGGCGTCGTTCCCTTTGAGAACAGCCATGCGGGCGATGTTTCCGCCGTGCTGGATCTGTGCTATAACCATCCGGCGCTGTGGGTGGTGGATGTGTACGATCTGCCCATCTCCCAGAATCTTCTGGTGCTGCCGGGCACAAAACTCGACCAGATCAAAAGCGTCTACAGCCACCAGCAGGCCATCGCCCAGAGCGAGACCTTTTTAAGGCAGTTCGGCCTGCCCGCCACCGCCATGGCCAACACCGCCATGGCCGCAAAGTTCGTGGCCGAAAGCGGCGACTCCTCCAAAGCGGCCATTGCAAGCGTGGAGACGGCGGCACTGTACGGGCTGGAGGTGCTGGTGCCCAGCATCAACACCGACGGCGACAACACCACCCGCTTTATCGTGCTCAGCCGCGAAAAGCCCACCGGCGGCAACCGGTTCTCGCTGCTGTTCACGGTGGACAACAAACCCGGCAAGCTGGGCGAGGTGATCCAGATCATCGGTGCCAGCGGCTTCAATATGGAGTCCATCAAGAGCCGGCCCATGCCTCATGTGCCCTTTGAATATTATTTTTACGTGGAGCTGGTGGGCGACCCCACCGCCGACGAGACCGCCGCGCTGCTGCGTGAGCTTGACCGCACCTGCCGTACCGTGCGGCTGTTAGGAGTGTATACCAAATGAGTGAATTTATCGGAACCAAGCTGACCATGAATCTGGGCGAGCGCAGCTATGACATCATCGTCAAGAGCGGCTCGCTGGAAAACCTGTACCAGTTCGCCCGGCTGGACCGCCGTGTGGCCGTTGTGACCGACAGTGGTGTGCCCGCACAGTACGCCCAGATGGTGGCCGATCAGTGCAAGGATGCCCACATCATCACGGTGCCGCAGGGCGAAGCCAGCAAGAGCTTTAAAATTCTGGAATCCGTGCTGCGCCAGATGCTGGAATTCGGCATGGGCCGCGGCGATCTGGTGATCGCCGTGGGCGGCGGCGTGGTGGGCGATCTGGCCGGTTTTGCCGCTTCCATCTACATGCGGGGCATCGACTTCATCAACTGCCCCACCACCACCCTTTCCATGATCGATTCCTCCATCGGCGGCAAGACCGCCGTGGATCTGGGCGATACCAAAAACATCGTGGGCGCTTTCTGGCAGCCCAAGCTGGTCATCGTGGACCCGGACACCCTTTCCACCCTGCCCCGCCGCCACTTCATCAACGGTTTGGCAGAAGCCGTCAAGGCAAGCCTGCTGGCAGACCCTGAGCTGTTCGCGATCTTTGAAAATGGCGACGTAGATGCCCAGATCGGCGAGATCATCTGCCGCAGCCTGCGGTTCAAGAAGAACATCGTGGAGCAGGACGAGACTGAGCAGGGCATGCGCAAGGCCCTCAACTTCGGCCACACCATCGGCCACGGCATCGAGGCCGTCAAGGGCATCAAGGGCCGTCGCACCGTGGGCCTTTACCACGGCGAGTGCGTGGCGCTGGGCATGCTGCCCATGATCGAATCCAAGGCACTGCAGAAGCGGGTGCGCGCGGTGTACCGCCGCCTCGGCCTGCCCACCCGCACTACTTACGATAAGGAAAAGGTGCTGGCTGAAATGCTGCACGACAAAAAGGCACAGAGCGGCCAGATCACCATTATCAAGGTGCCGGGTCTGGGCTGCTGGCGCGCCGAGACCATCCCGGTGGAGGGCCTGCGTCCCCTGCTGGGCATTGAGGAGTAAGCCATGAAAAATACATTCGGCAGCGACCTTTCGCTGACCATTTTCGGCGAGAGCCATGGCCGCGCCATCGGCGC
>NZ_FMFG01000058.1:0-7756 GCF_900066275.1 uncultured Faecalibacterium sp.
GCGCACCAGTTCGGGCGCACGGTGGAGAGCATCCAGATAGGGTTTCACGTCGTACCACAGGTCGTGGTACTTGTTGCTCCAACGAACGGCCTCTTTCTTGGCGGTGGAAAGTTCTTCTTTCAAGCGGCGGTTCTCCACGTCCATCATATAGCCGTGGTCGGCTTGCTTTTTCAGTTTGGAGAATTCTTCTTCGGTCAGCGAATAGTTGCCGAGGAAGGTTCGCTTACCGATATAATCCAGATCGCGCGCGTGAATGAGGGCTTCTTTTGTGAGCGTGGCCTTTTTCTGAACAGCGGCAAGTTCCTTCTCCTTTTTGGAGAGGGTCTGACTGGTTTTGGCAAGCGACTGCGCCTTTTGGTCGGCTTGGGCGGTCAGGGAGTCCAGCCGTTCCTGCTCCCGTTGAACTTTGAACTGGGTGACGGTCAGGTGTTCTTCGGTGCTGCCACGTTCGCCGCGCTCTACATCGGTATACCCAGCATTGTGCATATAGTTGAAGAAATCGTCTTGCAGGATGCTGTACGACTTCTTCAGGACGGGCTTGCCGTTCTTTTGCAAAACAGGCTTTCCGGCATCGTCCAGCAGGGGCTTGGATGCCCACTTCTCGCTCCGGCTGACCTGCATGACAGTCTCCTTGACGGTGCCGACCAGTGCCTTGTCCTTGCAGCGTCTCGACCACAGGATCTGCTTTTCCACCACAGGCACATAGACCACATGGAGGTGGTAGTGGTAAACTTCGCGGCCTAGTGCTTCGGTCATGGCACGGTTGATCTCATCAGCGTGCATGACGGCGGAGAGGATATACTGCTCACGGCCCACGATCTGGACAGCGGCTTTATAGGCATCTGCGTAGAACTGCTTGGCGAACTCATAGCCACCGTGATTGTCAAAATAGGCCGAGTTGACATCAAAGACAAGCTCGCAATAATGGGTAGCATCCGGCTTCAAGCCGCGCGTTGAAATCGTACCAGCGGTTTCCAGTTGGGCGAATAGGTCAGTGTAGCTGGCGGTTGGCTTTTTGAAGTGGACGTTCCATGAGGCGCGCTGGGGGATAATGTCGGGGTTTCGATAGCTGTCCTTTTCGCGCTCGTTGTGCTGCTGGGTGTTACCAACGGCCTTATCCGAAACGGCGAGGTTTCGGACACTTGTGCGGTCAATACCATCACTTCTTGCCAAAGGGCATCCCTCCTTTCGGGGTTCAGAGGAGGGTGACGGGGACGGAGATGCACTTCCCCGGAAGTGTAATAACCCACTATGACACTTTCATCCCTATGGGCTGCAAAGTGTAGTGGGCTCTTCGAGGACTCTCCGAGGGGGAACGTCTCCTGCGGGAGAATTACAATCAAGTTCGCACAATGCGAACTTGATTGCTCCGTACGCATCCGAAAAAATCGCGTACGGACTTCAAATAATCTGTACGGTCTGTACGGCGTACGGAAATTTGAAATATGAACGATAGCACGTTTTAATTTACTTGAATTTTCCGTACAGGTGCGTACAAGTACAGGCCGTACAGGTTGTACGAACTTCTTCCGTGAAAAAAATGCACTTTTTACGGGCAGGGGTGGACAAGCGGTTCGATGTCCACAAAGCCCTGCACTCTGCGGCCACCGGGCAGGGCGGTGTTATGTGTTGCACCAGAGACCCCAAAGTGGGAACTCTGGTGTTTTTTGCTTCCTGCCTGAATATACGGAAAATTTTGCAGGAAAGGCGAAAAAGCGGCAGAACTGCAACGGAAAAAGAAAAAAGCCCTTACTGGTTGCAGGGCTGCAACAGCAAGGGCGGAGAGGTAACCGTATATTGAACAAAACGGCAGAGCGTATTATAATGAGGAAAAAGCTCAAAAAGAAGGACCGACCACATGGCACAGGAATATCTGCCCGCACCATCCAACATCCGCCTTGCGGACTTGATGAAAGAGCACAACATCAGCCAACCGGAGCTTGCCAAGGAAATCGGCTGCTCCAAAAGCACCATCAGCCGCTTCATCAGCGGCGCAAAAGGGACGCTGACCCATGAGCAGGTGCTGAAAATCGCAAGGCTGTTTAATGTGTCCACGGATTTTCTGCTGGGAGAGACCAACATCCCCGACCGCAAGAATTACGACATTGCCGAACTGGGCTTGTCCGTAGAAGCTGCAAAGAACCTCTACACAGGGCGTGTCAATACAGAGGTGGTCAACCTGCTGTTGGAAAACGCCCGCTTTGCAGAACTTACTTACCGCATAGCGCAGTATTTTGATGATACCTTCGCATCCGGCATCGCAGCACAGAATGCCATGCTCACGACATTGAGCACCCTGCTGCGCACAAAGGTCAAGACCCCGGAAGCAGCTAAAGCCGCAAAGGACATCAGCCTTCGGAGAAAGCCAGTATACCAAGGTGACCTTGATGACATCGAGATGTACTTTATGGCGGCGGTCAAGGAAATCAAAAAGGGTATCGGGAGCCACTACGCCGAACAGGAAGCCATGAGCAAGAAAGTGGCAGAGAAGATGTTCACCGAATTGACCAAGGGGCAGGATGTACAGCACCCAACGATTACAGCAGAGCAGCTGACGGATGCAATGTTGGACAGTGTTTCGGGCATGGAGGGAGCTACGCCGGAAGCACTGGAACAGCTGCGGAACGGTCTGCTGGGAATCTTGCAGTCTGCCGCAGAGCAGGAAAACGCCCATGAAGCAGACGAATGAACGGCTTTGTGCCCTGGCGCAGAAAGGCGATGCCGCCGCACTGGACAGCCTGATCGAAAACAACAAGTCCTTTATCGGCAAGGTGGCAAATGACCTTTTCCGCAGTATGAATCTGGCACAGGCTGGCCTGAACCTTGACACGGACGATTTGAAACAGGCGGGCAATCTGGGCTTATGGAAAGCTGTGCCGAAGTTCGATGCAGCGCGCGGCATGAAGTTCCTGACCTATGCGGCTCCTGCCATCCGCAACGCCATGATGGACATGGTACGAGATGCCTTTGCCGCTTTTGAGCAGCGGATGGTAACGGAGGACAAGGACGGCGTCTGCTACCAGCGCGTTTCGCTGGACGATGTTCTGCCGGGAGAGGAACAACTGCGGCGCATTGAAGCCATAGCCGACCCCTACGCCATGCAGCCGCAGAGTATTATGGAAGAGCAGGAATCGCGCCGGGAACTGTACGATGGCCTGAAACGGCTGACCCAACGGGAGCAGACCTATCTGCTGTACCGCTATGGCTTCACCGATGGCGAGGAACATCCGCTGATCGGCACGGCGATATACTTTCACCTGACGAAAGGCCGCGCCAAAAAGACGGAGGAACAAGCTATGGATAACCTGTGGCTGGAACTGCCGTGGTGGTTTATCTGAATGGGCAGAGAGGAATTGTGTCAAATTGACATAATTCCTCCCGATAAGAGGGATGTGAGCGAAAATGCTGGCAATGTATCTGGCAGTTCTGGATGACCAGAGCGGTGAAGAACAATTTGTAGATGTATACAATACCTACAAGCGGCTGGTCTACCATACTGCTTACAAAATTATGGGCGATTCGTATCTGGCAGAAGATGTACTGCAAGAGGTGTTTTTGTACGTTGCCAAAAATTTTTCTAAAATTCATCGAGAAAACTGTCACGAACTCGCCGCTTATCTCGTTAGTTGTAGTAGAAGCCGTGCATACGATATGCTTCGCAAGCAGCGAGAAGAACCGCTGGAAGAAGTCCCGGACGCACCAGACGATGCCCCGGTGCCGGACGATGCAGTAGTCAGCACCGATAACATCCAACACCTGACAGAATTGATTGGACAGATGAAACCGATGTACCGTGACCCACTGCGCCTTTTAGCAATGGGCTACACCAACCGGGAGATTGCCGAATCGCTTGGACTGACGGATGAAGTGGTTCGGATGCGGCTTTTCCGTGGAAGAAAACTATTGTGGAAGGAGCTAAACAGCCATGAGTGAGCGGACAGAAGTTTCTTTTGACGCTGCATTGATGATGGCACTCCGTGCAGATGCACAAAAAGAACTGGACGAACTGCCAACTCCAGCACAGCTTAAGGAACGCTACCCGGACACGTCCCGATGGGATGCTCGCCTGAAAGCGGCATTGCATAAACGCCGCCCGGTGCTGAAGCGAGTGCTTGTTGCGGCCCTGACGCTGATAATTCTGACCTTCGGTGCGCTTGCAGTAAGTGCAGACTTCCGCAAGGCGGTCTATACGATGATTCAGAAGTTCCTGCCCATTGAGATGCAGCTGACGTATCAAGTGGACGGCGAACCGTTGGAACGATTACCGGATGGATACAGCGATCATTATGTGCCGGACGGCTTTGAAATGGACGATGCGCAGAAATTTGAACGAGCAGAAAACTTTTTACATGTTTACTCGTCAAAAGAAACAGAGGAAAGCTACACTGTCCGTTGTTCAATTATCCAGCCGGGGCAGCAGTCCCTATTTGATAATGAGCATACAGTGTACGAAACCGTAAAGGTCGGAGAAGCAGATGCAACTTTGGGAACGAGTGCAAGCGAAAACGGAGACGCCGTTTATATTTTAAGCTGGGAGCGAGGAGGCGTTTCAAACACGATTATGGGAAACACCTCCCGAGATGAGATTATGAGAATTGCTGAAAACGTATTTTAATATGAGACACCATGCTGTTTGTTGAAATTGACAAATAGCATGGTGCTTTTTTGTATAAGCATACAAACATAACAATAAGCAGAAATTTTTTCAAAAAAGTTGTCACAAACACAAGGCAAACTACGTTGACTAATATATGAAGTAGGCACATGGGTATACGACACTGTTACTCAATGGTTTGCTGAACGAGCAGAACAAGCTTATGAAGATGCAAAAAATACTGGAGAACCAACAGATAAACATTCAACGCAAAGTACTTCTGAAGGCTCTTCTCTGCCTAAAACCGGAACCCCGTATTCGTCTAAGGATCTCGAAGATAGTGAAGGTGTGAAGCAAAGAAGATATTACGATAAGAATGGAAATGCGGATATGGATATTGATTATCGCCACGGGGGAACAGGCCATACGTTTCCCCATAGACATGATTGGAACAATGGCGTACGAGGGCCTGCATATTAAGGAGAACAACTGTGAACAACGTACCGTTTAAGATGATTATTGAGGATTTAAATTGTGGACGCGAAATAGAGTTTGCTTATCATGGAAAGAAATATTCAATTACAAACAGTGAAGGCTATTGGAATTTTTGCTGTGACACTGACGGAATCATTATTGAAAGACTTTGCCCTTTCAATGATAAAACAAAACTTATAGAACGCGTTTCTAACCTAAATGTTGAGGGGGTTCTGCTTTCAACAATTTTTGATAAAGCAAAATATGACGCACAATCGCTTTGCATCTTATAAATTTTGCTTTTGATTCTAAATTATGAGAGGGTGATTCCGGTGCAGAAAAATAGAACACATATTTCAAAAATAAAGATGAAAGGAAAGGGTTGAAAATGGATTTTCTTAAGCAAAAAGGGCCATTAGCAAGAGACTTCTGCAACACGTTGATTTACATTATTTCGTTAGTGTCATTAAAGCCTGCAAGCCTTCAGAGTGTGTTGACAGAACTTCAATGGAATGGGATGTGGTTCTTTTCTCTGGCATTTTTCGCTGTCATCTTTATGGAAATGCTGTCCGATTTTTTGCTGGTTACAGATCGCTGCACTGCATGGAAAGCATTAAATGGAAATGTCAGCGAAGCCGAATTTCACAATCTTCAGCAGATTGTCCTATGCGAAAATCAGAAAGTTTCCATTGAGAAGAAACTTGCAAGTACGATACTACTGGTTCTGATGATATGTGCAACTGCTGCATTTGTGTGGTTTACCTTTTGGTATAAGGTTTTGTTATGAAAGAGATAATTATTATACCACATATTGGAATTGGACAATTAAAATTAGGCATGACGTCAGATGAGCTAGAAAATGCTCTTCTAGAAATGAAGAAACATTGGTCGAATTCTTCTGATGAAGCAATGCAAATGGAATGTTGTGCGGAAACCGATGACCCTAATTTGATAACCGGACGATATATGGATAACGCTTCGTTCTTTCTTGTGCAGTACCGGAACGGAAAAGCTACTGAAATCGGCATCCAGCGTGATTTGTCTAAAGTGGCATCAATAAAATTGTTCGGGATGGATATGTTTAATACAGCTGCCGAGTGTATTATTGATAGCTTAATGAAAAAGGACAACGTTATTTGCAACGAAAAGGACTTGCAACTGGGAACGGAATATTTTTTTCCCGAAATTGGAGTCCGACTCTGGAGAGAGCGAGCATTTCATCCCAAATTGTTGAAAGACCCGTTATACATGGAAGAAATGCAGGCGGTATTAGAAGACGAATATCAGTATCAGTATTTTCAGATGGTTACCATAATAGGTTGAACTACTAACTAACCATGAGCCCTCTATTTGTAACAACTGCAAGTAGAAGGCTCTTGGTTTACTTTGGATATTTTAATTAAAAGTCAGTATTTCAGTCTGCCATGGTCACAACCGAGTGAGAGATAATGCTCAATCTCACCACCTAGCACTAGCTGGGCATACTCCAAAGATTTATTCTAACGAATGAATATTTTGCGCTTTGAACAATTTGACGATTGACATATTGTGCAATATGGAGAATTTCAAATGTCACTTAGTTCTCGATTGACTTGTAATGCAGAAAGCATTACAATAAATTCGAGGTGATAACCATGGAAAAAACGATGATGCTGAACGTCAGGGTCAGCCCCAGCGTCAAACAGCAAGCCGAGGATGTGCTGAAGCAGCTTGGCATCCCAATGGCAACAGCCATTGATATGTACCTGCGCCAAATCACGCTGACGGGCGGCATTCCTTTCTCTCTATCCCTGCCGAAGGCTCCTGCGGCTCTGAACGCTGACATCATGACCGATGACCAACTCCATGCAGCCTTGCAGGCGGGCATCAAAGAGATTCAGAACGGTGATACTGTGGATGCGGCAAGCGCATTCGCACAGTTCAGGGAACAGCACAGATGAAGCAGTATGACGTGAAAATTTCCTATGCAGCCCTCAGCGATATGGAGCAGATTTACAGCTACATTGCCGACCGTCTGCTGGAGCCTGACACGGCTATGGGGCAGTATAACCGTATTGCAGAAGCCATCCAGTCGCTGAACATCCTGCCGGAACGCTGTGCGCTGGTGGAAAGCGAGCCGGAGCGCACCCAAGGGCTGCGGCAGATGCTGGTGGACAACTACTCGGTGTTCTACATCGTGGGCGAGGATACCGTGTCTGTGGCTCGTGTGCTGTACAGTGCATCCGACCTTGTGCGCCGTCTGCGGAGAATGAAGTGAAAGGGGTGTTTGCATGACCGCCGTAATTTACGCCCGCTATTCCAGCGACAACCAGCGCGAAGAATCCATCGAAGGCCAGATTCGTGAATGTACGGCTTATGCCGAAAAGAACGGCATTACGGTAGTTAAGCACTACATTGACCGCGCCCTTTCCGCCAAAACGGATAACCGCCCGGACTTCCAGCAGATGATCAAGGACAGCGAGAAGCGGTTGTTTGATATTGTGCTGGTCTGGAAACTTGACCGCTTTGCCCGAAACCGCTACGATTCGGCACACTATGAGTATCAGTTGGAACGAAATCATGTCAAGCTGGTATCGGCCACAGAGCCTATTTCTGACAGCCCTGCGGGTATCATGGTCAAGAGTATGCTCACCGGCATGGCTGAATACTATTCCGCAGAACTTTCTGAAAAGGTCGTGCGCGGCATGA
>NZ_FMFG01000034.1:0-12393 GCF_900066275.1 uncultured Faecalibacterium sp.
GCACGCACCGCACAGCGCACCGGGCGCTGCCGCCGGTGGTGCAGGTAAAGAGGGTCAGATCCCATTCATCGGACTCCTCCGTCTTTTCGGTCATTTCCTCAATTTGCGTGGGCTGCAGGTTTTCCACATAGGAGACCTCGTAGGTCCAGCGCATACCGTCCATATCCGTAAAATAGACCTGCGCGCCCTCGGTCAACCACTTGATGGGGCTGAAATGCTTTGCATAGTTGTGGGCGCAGATCACCATGTTATCCGCATAGGTGGAACCGGAGTAACGGCCCGGTGCGATTTTCAGGCCCGCATAGCTCCACTGGCTCATCACCGGCAGTTCCAGCCCGATGGACGGAATGGACAGATAGCCGATGTAATCCCAGCCGTTCAGTTCGGTCACGGTCATTTCCTGCGTGGGGTCCAGCTCCGGCTGCAGCGCCACGGTATCCGATTTTGCCTTTTCCTCAATGGCAGCGTTCAGAGTCTGCTCCAGCTCGCCCAGCACCTCCTGCGAGGCCTTGTCTGCACGGGATGCATCCCACTTGTTATAGGCCAGCAGAGCTGCTGCCGCAAGGATCAGCAGCGCGCCCAGCACCATACACACTCTTCCGATTTTCTGTCGCATAGCAATGTTTCCTTTTTGTTCCGCGGTAGGTTTCATCCCTTTCAGTATATGCGCAATTGGTATGTTTGTCCAGTAAAAACTTACCGCACTGCCCGGTCCGGCACAAGGCGGCACACAAACCGCACCATCAGCGGGGTCAGCGGCAGCCACACCAGCGTGCACACCACATTGAACAAGGTGTGCGCATTCGCGATCTGCCGGGCGATCACGGCAAGCTCCGGCCCTTTGGGCGAAAGTGCAGCCGTCAGCCGCACATACAACGGCAGACCGGCGCAGAACACCGCCGCGCCTGTCAGATTGAACACTACATGGGCCGCAGCCACCCGCTTTGCGTCCCGGCTTGCGCTCAAGGATGCCAGCACTGCCGTGATGGTGGTGCCGATGTTATCGCCCAGCAGCACCGGCAGCGCACCCGCAAGACCCAACAGACTGCTGCCGTCCAGCCCGGGGCGGGCTGCAAAGTTCTGCAGCAGGGCAATGGTAGCCGAGCTGCTCTGCACTGTCAGGGTCATGCCAAGCCCCGCCAGCAGCCCCAGCCATGGGTGCTGCCGCACCCGACCCAGCCAGTGCACGAACACCGGGCTTTGCGCCAGCGGTTCCATGGCAGTGCCCATATCGGCAATGCCCTCGAACAGCAGGCCAAAGGCGAACACCGCCCGGCCAATAGCCCGGCCCTTCTGCCCTGCACAGGCAAAGCAGATCAGCAGCCCGGCCAGCAGCACAAGGCCGCGCACATCTTCCAGCCGGAAGGCCAGCAGCTGTGCGGTAATGGTGGTTCCGATGTTGCAGCCAAAGATCACCGGGACCGCCTGCCGCAGGGTCAGCAGACCCGCACTTACAAAGCCCAGCACCATCACCGTGACTGCCGAGCTGCTTTGCAGTACCGCCGTGACCGCAGCCCCCGCCAGCACGCCCCGCACCGGGCTGCCGGTCACAGCGGCCAGCAGGCTTTTCAGGCGGCTGCCTGCCGCTGTTTCCAGACTGTGGCTGAGCGCATCCATGCCGTATAAAAACAGTGCCAAGCCGCCAAAAAGTGTAAAAATTCTTGTCAGGTTCTGTTCCACTGCCGCCGCCCCTCCCGCAGAAACGTTTCTTATTCTATTTATGCAGCTGCCGGGCGGTTCAGGCTTTCTGCCGCCCTCCCCTTTTTGTGAACTTTTTTAAAATTATCCTAAACTGCCCTTGCATTCTGGGTGCCGGAGGAATATTATTGTCAGGCGTTAATAGTTAACAGCTGTTAAGCATTTTGCAATGAGGAGGGATAGAATGTTGAACGAGACCGAAGCCGCCGCGAGCTTTCACGGTCTGTGCCATTTTTTTGGACGGCTGAGCAAGGCGTCCCGGGCCGGCATGAAGGCGGCTCTGCGGGGCTGTCCCAAGTGCCACTTTCCCATGCTGGAGGGTCTGGCTCACACGATCAGTACCCATGGGCAGAACGGAGCGGTGTATGTTTCCGATTTTGCCCGGGAGGCACACCAGCCGCTGCCGGCCATCAGCCGCAGCCTGCGCCAGCTGGAACAGGACGGCCTTGTTCTGCGCGAAGCGGACCCGGCTGACCGGCGCAAAACGCTGGTGCGCATCACGCCGGAGGGCTACGCCGCCTGTGCCCGGTGTGAGGATGCCCTCAGCGATTATTTTGCCTGCGTGATGGCCCGGCTGACACCGGAGCAGGTGCAGCAGATGAATACTTTGCGCGGCGCACTGATGGATGCCATCCTTGCGGAAAACGCTTCCCGTGAAGCAAAAAACAACGAAGGGAGAACCGAACTATGACGAAAATTTTCAAGCAGCTGGCCCGGCACTGGGCCGTCTGTCTTGTGGTGTTCGCGCTGCTGTTCGTGCAGGCGTACTGCGATCTTTCGCTGCCGGACTACACCAGCAGGATCGTGGACACCGGCATCCAGCAGGGCGGCATTGAAAGCCCCCTGCCGGAAACGATACGCCAGAGCACGCTGGATGCCCTCACGCTTTTGATGAGCGAAGAGGACGCCGATGCGCTCCAGAACGCCTACGGGTATTATCTTCAGGACGACGGCGTGCTGAAGCTGCGCACCGACCTGACCGATGACGAGCGCACCGCGCTGGAGGATGCCGTCACCACGCCGGACATCGTGCTGTATATGGCCGCCGCGCAGGCAGCGAACGCCCCCGCCGGGCAGGACACCATGGGCATGACCGGTCTTGCTGACATGCAGGCGGCATCCTCTGAGAGCACCACCACGGATAGCGAGACCGTCACCCCCACTGCCGAAGATCTGGACACCGTATGCGCCCAGTTTGCCGCTATGAGCCAGATGCCCGGCTTCACCCGCGAAGCTGTCCAGCAGCAGCTGGCCGGTGCTTTTGCCAGTCTGGATGATACCCTGATAGAGAACCTCAAAAGCCAGTCCATGCTGCTGGTGCAGCTGGAATACGAGGCGCAGGGCATTGCCCACGATGTGCAGATGCGCTACCTTTACCGCGTAGGCGGCCAGATGCTGGGCCTGACTTTGCTGATGGTGGCTGTGTCCATTGCGGTGGGCTTCCTCGCCTCTCGTGTGTCCGCCGCCATTGGCCGCGACCTGCGCCGTGAGACCTTTGCCAGCGTCATCGGGTTCTCCAATGCAGAGATCGAGAATTTTTCCACCGCATCTCTCATCACCCGCACCACCAACGACATCCAGCAGGTGCAGTTCGTCTGCGTCATGCTGCTGCGCATGGTGGCCTATGCGCCCATTCTGGGCATTGGCGGCGTGCTGCATGTGCTGAACAGCAGCACCGGCCTTTCCTGGATCATCGTGCTGGATGTGGCCGTTCTGCTGTTGCTCATCCTCTTCCTGATGAGTGTGGCCATGCCCAAGTTCAAGATCATGCAGAAGCTGGTGGACCGGTTGAACCTCGTCAGCCGCGAGATTCTGACCGGCATCATGCCGGTGCGTGCCTTCAGCCGTGAAAAGTTTGAGGAGGAGCGCTTCGACAAGGCCAACAAAGACCTGATGAGCACCCAGCTGTTCACCAACCATGCCATGGTTGCCATGATGCCCTTTATGACCCTCATCATGAACGGCACCAGCCTGCTGATTGTCTGGTTCGGCGGCAAGGCCATGGACAACGGCACCATGCAGGTGGGCGAGATGATTGCATTCATCACCTACACCATGCAGATCGTCATGTCCTTCCTGATGCTGGCCATGGTGGCCGTCATGCTGCCCCGCGCCGGTGTGGCTGCGGAGCGCATCGACGAGGTGATCCGCACCAGGGCCACCATCAACGACCCGGACGAAGCTGCTGCAAAGCCCGCGCAGGAGCACGAAAACTGGCAGGGTGAGGTAGAGTTCCACGATGTGAGCTTCCGCTTCCCGGGTGCGGACAGCGATGCGCTGGAGCACATCAGCTTTACCGCAAAGCCCGGCGAGACCACCGCCATCATCGGCTCTACCGGCTGCGGCAAATCCACCCTGCTCAACCTCATCCCCCGCTTTTATGATGTCACCGGCGGCAGCGTGACCGTGGATGGCATCGATGTGCGCAATATGCCGCAGGCACAGCTGCACGACCTGCTGGGCTATGTGCCCCAGAAGGGCGTGCTGTTCAGCGGCACCATCGACTCGAACCTGAAGTTCGGCGGGGAGCACATCACCGATGCCGATGTAAAAAAGGCTGCTGCCATTGCGCAGGCCACCGAGTTCATCGACGCAAAGCCCGAGGGCTACCAAAGCCCCATTGCACAGGGCGGCTCCAATGTGTCCGGCGGCCAGAAGCAGCGCCTTTCCATTGCACGCGCCATTGCCAAGGACCCCAAAATTTATCTGTTCGACGACAGCTTTTCTGCCCTCGACTTTAAGACCGATGTTGCCCTGCGCCGTGCACTGAAAGCCCAGACCGATAACGCTACCGTTATCATTGTGGCACAGCGCATCTCCACTGTGCTGCACGCAAACCAGATCCTGGTGCTGGACGAAGGCCGCCTGGTGGGCAAGGGCACCCATGCCCAGCTGATGGCTTCCTGCCCGGAGTATCAGGAGATCGCCCGCAGCCAGCTGAGCCAGAAGGAGCTGGACCTCAAATCTCTGAATACCGAAAAGGAGGGTGAGTGATATGCCAAGACCCGGACGCATGACGACCGAACGCGCCAAGGACTTCAAGGGCACCCTGCTGCAGCTTGTGCGCAACCTTGGCCGCTACCGCCTTTCGCTCGTTACCGCCATTGTATTTGCCATTCTTTCTACCATCTTCAATATTGCAGGCCCTAAGGTGCTGGCAAAGGCCACCACGGCTCTTGCCACCGGCTGGATCGCCAAGCTGCGCGGCACCGGCAGCATCGACTTTGTGTATATCGGCCGCATCCTGCTGTTTTTGCTGGGCATGTACCTGCTGAGCAGCGCCTTCAGCTTTATTCAGGGCTGGCTCATGACCGGCCTTTCCCAGAAAGTCTGCTACGACTTCCGCAAGCAGATCAGCGAAAAGATCAACCGCCTGCCCCTTGCCTACTTTGAAAAGCGCACCGTGGGCGAGGTGCTGTCCCGCATCACCAACGATGTGGACACGCTGGGCCAGAGCCTGAACCAGAGCATCACCCAGCTCATCACCAGTGTGACCACCATGATCGGCGTGCTGGTCATGATGCTGTCCATCAGCCCGAAGATGACCCTGATCGCCCTGCTGATCCTGCCGGTCTCGCTGGTGCTGGTGCTCATCGTGGTCAAGTTCAGCCAGAAATACTTCAAGGCCCAGCAGGCCATTCTGGGCGTTGTGAACGGTCAGGTGGAAGAAGTCTACTCCGGCCACAACGTGGTCAAAGCCTTCAACCGCGAGGCCGTGGTGCTGAACGACTTCAACGCCGCCAACGATAAGCTGTACGAATCCGCATGGAAGAGCCAGTTTCTCTCCGGCCTGATGATGCCCATTATGAACTTTGTGGGCAATCTGGGCTACGTGGCAGTGGCCATCGTGGGCAGCATTTTTGCGGCAAACGGCACCATTACCATCGGTGACATTCAGGCCTTCATCCAGTACGTCAAGAACTTCACCCAGCCCATCCAGCAGCTTTCTCAGGTGTCCAACATGCTGCAGAGCATGGCCGCTGCCGCTGAGCGGGTGTTCGAGTTTCTGAACGAGCCGGAAGAGGATCAGCAGGCAGACCCGGCCCGCCGCGCCGACCCCGGCTGCATCAACGGTCAGGTGACATTCAGTCATGTTCGCTTCGGCTACACCCCGGACAAGACCGTCATCCACGATTTCAGCTGCGAGGTCAAGCCCGGCCAGAAGGTGGCTATCGTCGGCCCCACCGGCGCAGGCAAGACCACCATGGTCAAGCTGCTCATGCGCTTCTATGATGTTGATTCCGGTTCCATCACCCTGAATGGCCACGATGTGCGTGACTTTGACCGCAGCGCTCTGCGCGAGGGCTTCGGCATGGTGCTGCAGGACACATGGCTGTTCAAGGGCACCATCATGGAGAACATCCGCTATGGCCGTCTGGATGCTACCGACGAAGAAGTGATCGCCGCCGCCAAGGCTGCCAACGCTGACCACTTTATCCGCACCCTGCCCGGCGGCTACCAGATGGAGCTGAACGAGGATGCTTCCAACGTAAGTCAGGGCCAGAAGCAGCTGCTCACCATCGCCCGCACCATTCTGGCAGATAACCGCATCCTGATTTTGGACGAGGCCACCAGCAGCGTGGATACCCGTACCGAGCAGCGCATCCAAACCGCTATGGACCGCCTGATGGAGGGCCGCACCAGCTTTGTGATTGCACACCGTCTTTCCACCATCCGGGATGCCGACCTCATCCTTGTGATGCGAGATGGCGACATTGTGGAGCAGGGCACCCACGACCAGCTGATCGAAGCAGGCGGCTTCTACGCCGATCTGTACAACAGCCAGTTCGAGGACGTGGTGGAGTAAAGCAGCCGCCATCGCAGTATAAGCACAAAAATAGCACCTGCCGCCTTCCTTTCCGAAGGCAGCAGGTGCTATTTGTTTACCCTCTCAGTCATCGCTACGCGATGCCAGCTCCCCCCGAGAGGGGGAGCTTTTCAGCAGTTACCGGTCAGCTGCAATAGAGCTCTCCCTTCGGGAGAGCTGGCGCGAATGCGCCTGAGAGGGTTTTCTTTTTTCTTTATTCCTCCACCGCTTCCAGCTTCAGGCCGAACAGCTTTTCCGAGAGGGACGGCAGCAGCTGCTGCAAAGCGCGGACATAGGCCATCACCACCGGGTCCTCGCGCTTTTGTCCCAGCACGACGCCAAACCGGTGTCCCCTGCCCCAGTCCAGCACCCGCGCAAAGCTGAGATCCGGTCTGCGGTAATAGACTGCAGGAACCATCTTGAGCGCAGGATCCCCATAGGATGCGCTGCGGATGCCGCCCACCGGCGTAAAGTTCACTCCGCGCTCCAGCCCCTCCTGCAGCAGGCTGGTCTCGTAGACGGTCTGGTACATCTCTTTGACGGGCAGCCAGCGGTATTGCAGCGCCTGCTCCAGACTCAGCCTGCCCACCGGCATATCGGCGGGCGGGTGGATGGGAATGCACAGCTCCGGCGCATAAAGCAGCGGGATGAAAGTGAACCCCTGCGCGTAAAATTCCGCACTTTCCAACTGGAAAGAAAGGTCCGCGTCCCCTTTTTTCAGACTGCGCCAGACCTCGCTGCGACTGGCGCACTGCATCATAATAGACGTGTATTGCAGACACAGCTCGTTCGTCAGAGAAAACAGGTCGTACCCGAACATCCGCATCGCCTCATGGCTCCATGCAATGACCAGATGCCGTTCCGGCGGATTTTCCTGCTGCTGTACCGCACGGGCATGGCGCACTGCCTCCTGATATAAGGCCGTCAACTGCTTTGCCTTGGGGTAAAAGTCCCGGCCTGCCGGGGTCAGGATCACCCGGCGCGGTACATGCTGGAACAGTTCAAACTGCAGTTGCCCTTCCAGCGTGCGGATCTGCTGCGAAAGCGCCGACTGCGAAAGATACAGTGCCTCTGCTGCTGCCGAAAAACTGTCCATCTCTACGATCTTCACAAATCCTTCCAGTGCACTCTGGTTCATCTGCGCATCCTCGCTTTCTTACATTAGGATTTCCTAAATTATAATATAACATAATTGAATTGTAAAGTGCGTCACTCTACGCTACAATTGTTAAAGATTCAGCAAAGTGGTTTTTACCTTGCTGCACGATTGAGAAGAAAAACAAGAAGAGAAAAGAGAAAGAGAGCGTACCTATGAACAAGATTTCCCGCAAGGGCTTTCTGAAGATCGCTGCTGCCGCCGCCATGAGCGGTGTCACTGCCGGCGCACTGGCTGCCTGCAATTCCGCCTCCGGCTCCACTGCCTCCGGTGCTGCCGGTCAGTACATCCCCGGCACCTACGAGGGCACCGCCGAGGGCATCTCCTCCACCGTCAAGGTCACCATGACCTTCTCTGACAGCGCTGTCACCGACGTGGTGGTGGACACCTCCGGCGAGACCGCTTCTTTCGGCGCTGCCGCTGCCGATGAGCTGCGTGAGCAGCTGATGGCTGCCGGTTCTGCCGAGATCGACGGCGTTTCCGGCTCTACCATCACCTCCGATGCCGTGATGAAGGCTGCCAAGAGCTGCTACGCACAGGCAAAGGGTGAGGCCGTGGTGTCCAGCGTGCAGCTGCCCACAGGCGACGCAAACGACTGGCTGGGCAAAGAGCCTGATATCGACGAGACTGCCATCACTGAGACCGTGGACACCGACATCCTCATTGTGGGTGCAGGCAACGGCGGTATGTTTGCTGCCGCCTATGCAGCTGCGAACGGCCTGAATTTCCGCGTTATTGAGCAGAACGCCAACGTACAGGACACCCGCCACTGGTACGGCGCTATCGACTCCGCTGCCGCCAAGGAGGCCGGTGAAAAGCCCGCCGACCGCGCCAAGCTGCTGAGCGAGATCTCCCGCTACGCCTCCGGTAAGTGTGACCAGCGCGTCGTCAAGACCTGGATCAATGAGTCTGCCGCTATGCACGACTTCATGCGCAGCATTCTGGAAGATAAGTACGGCTGGGTGTGCGATTTCACCTCCGGCAGCGAGGCTGCATGGCCCACAGAGAATGCTGAGCACAATACCGACTACCTCTTCCCTGTGCAGGAGCATAACTACATGGCCAGCGAAAGCGCATCTGGTCTGGCCCGCAACGAGCTGCTGCTGCAGTACATTCAGGAGCTGGGCTACGATGTGGACTTCAAGACCAGTCTGGCCAAGCTGGAAAAGAACAGCGAGGGCCGCATTACCGGCATCATCGCCCAGAGCACCGAAGATGACCACTTTATCCGCTACAACGCCAACAAGGGCGTGCTGCTGGCCTGCGGCGGTTTCCCCGGCAACCCCTACATGATGGAGCAGCTGGACCCGCTGGGCACCAGCGTAACCACCGCCTGCTCCTACTCCCCCGCCGACAAGGGCTACGGCATCCGCGCTGCTGTATGGGCCGGTGCCAATCTGGACAAGGAAGCCGCTCCCATGCTGTTTGACCGCGGCGTTGTTGCCCCCGGCGTAGATGGCGGCTATGTGGATAGCGACACTGCCTTTGGCGGCAAGGCCTTCCCCGGCAAGATCCGCCAGTACAACCCCGGTACCCAGCCCTTCCTGAAGGTGAACCGCAACGGCGAGCGCTTTGCCAACGAGAGCTGCCCCTACAACGATATCGTCTACGCTGCCGCCCACCAGCCGGGCCGCGTCTACGCACAGATCTGCGATGCCAACATTCTGGAGGACGCAAAACGTTTCCACACCATCGGCTGCTCTGCCCAGACCCGCAACGGCGGCGAGAAGTACATTCAGGGTAAGATGGACGAGGCTATTGAGGCCGGTGCATTGTTCAAGTGCGATACGCTGGACGAGCTGGCCGACAAGATGGGCTTTACTGGTGCTGCCAAGGACACCTTCCTTGCTACCGTGGAGCGCTACAATGAGCTGTACGACAAGCAGAACGATGAGGATTTCGGCAAGCCCGCTTACCGCCTGAGTGCCATCCGCACTGCGCCCTTCTATGGCTGCTGGCTGGGTGCCTCTCTGCTGACCACCGAGCAGGGCATTGCCATCAACGAAAAGGGTCAGGCGCTGGACAACAACAACCAGCCCATGGAGGGCCTGTATATCACCGGTGATATGTCCGGCAGCTTCTTTGCCAACAACTACCCCTGCCTGATGGCTGGTGTGGCCATGGGCCGCACCCTGACCTTCGCCATGAAGGCCGTCAAGCAGATGGCTGGCCTGGATAACGCCTGATCCAGCGCGGTTTTCCGGCACAACTTAAGCGTTTTTCCATTTCTTCTTTCTTCATGAAGAGAGGCGGTCCCTGTTTGGGGCCGCCTCTCTTTGCTATTTTTTCGCCACGTGCCCCCTACACAAATCCCCACGATTGTGCTATGATAAAGCTGAACAGCCGGTTTGTGCCAGACAACCGGCAAAATCGAGGTGTTTGTACAAATGTCTGATCTCCTTGAAACTCTGCAGCAGGAAGGGGTAGACCCCGCCCTGCTGGAAGCAGTCCAACAGTACCGCGCTGCCCATGCCCTGCCGGACGCACTGCGCCCGCGCATCCCTTCCCCTGCCTTTACCTACTACGGCAAACAGGTGTGGGAGCAGGCGCTGGCGGCGCTGCTCTGCGGCGAAAACCTGCTGCTGGCAGGCGGAAAAGCCACCGGCAAAAACGTGCTGGCCGAAAACCTTGCCGCCGCCTTTGGCCGTCCCGCATGGGACATCTCCTTCCATGTGAACATGGATGCAGCATCCCTCATTGGCATGGACACTTTTGCGGACGGTCAGGTAGTGTTCCGGCCCGGCCCGGTATACCGTTGCGCCCAGTGCGGCGGCTTTGGTGTGCTGGATGAGATCAACATGGCCAAAAACGAAGCGCTGGCCGTACTGCATGCGGTGCTGGACTTCCGCCGCGCCATCGATGTACCCGGCTACGACCGCATCCCGCTGGCGGAGGAGACCCGCTTTATCGCCACCATGAACTACGGTTATGCCGGCACTCGTGAGCTGAACGAGGCCCTCACCTCCCGTTTCGTGGTCATCCAGATGCCCACCATTACGCAGGACGATCTGGAAAAGCTGCTGCGGACGCAGTTCCCCGATCTTGCTTCCAAGTATGTGCGCCAGTTTGCACTGCTGTTCCTTGACCTGCAGAAAAAGTGCGACAGTGCGGAAATTTCCACCAAGGCGCTGGATCTGCGCGGTATGCTGGATGCCCTGCGGCTGATCCGGCGCGGCATCCCGGCAGGCGCGGCACTGGATATGGGCATCACCAACAAGGCCTTTGACTCCTATGAGCAGGGCCTGATCCGTGATGTGATCGCAGCGCGCATTCCGGCCAAGCTGGATGCCGCCAAGCTCTTTGGCTGATGGACGCCCAGAGCTACACCGCGCAGGAGCGGCGTGCGGCCAATCAGGTCTGGGCTGCTGCAGGAGCCTATGGCTTTGAGCCGCTGTTTCTGGCCCGCTATACCGACGGCACCACCGATTTTTACATGAACACGGTCGTGGGCCTCATCCACAAATATTACGGTGATGCGCTGATCCGCAGCATCTTTGATGCATGGGACGGTGATCTGCGGCAGACCATGCTGGACGACATGACATGGCTGTATCTGGAAAACGCCGCCTACCGGCTGGAGCTGCCCCGCCGCCCGGTGCTGGAAGCACTGCGCCATGCCCATGCAGATTATTTCTTTGCGATTCAATACAAGCTCTCCCGTCAGGAGTGGATGGCAAAAAATCAGCTGGTCTACACCATGCAGGCTGCACGCTGGCGGCGTGTGCTGGGCCGTTCCGACCCGGTGATGACCCCTTATGAGTCCGGCCTTGCTGCGGCTCTTTCCCCGGAAAAAGCGCCGGCAGCGGAACAGCTGAAAGCCGAAATTTTATCGATCTACGCAAAATTCAACCTGTTCGACGGCACTGTGCACCAGAGAGCAGCTTTGCATCTGCATCTGGACGGCCTGCTGGCAAAACTTGCCACCAAAGCCATGCCCACCCAGATGATCAAGACCGACCGCGTGACCGTGGAGCACTCAAGCTCCGTGGATACCGTAGGCGGCGGACTGGCGGTGGACAAGCGCCGGGCCCACATCACCCTGAAGCAGAATGCCGCGCAGGACAGAGCCTACATCGAAAGCTGCTTCGGCCGCTCTCTCTACCCACCGGAACGGCTGCGCAAGGCTGAGCAGGAGCTTTGCGTGGGCGACCATCTGGGGTGCCATTTGTGGTTCAGTGCCGGTGTGCCCAGTCCGGAGCAGGCTCCCACACCGGAAGCAAAGCATCTGGCTGAGCAGGCTGAACTTCAGGCTGACCGCAACCGCGCTTATTACGCCAAAAATCGGGAACTGCACCGCAGTGTGGTGCTGCGGCTCACCGAGCAGATCCGCAACTGCATCCTTGTGCACCAGCAGCCCAACGCCCGTGTTGCCCGCAGTGGCAACCTGAACGCTGGGCGCATCTGGCGCGCACCACTTTTAAACGATGACCGGGTGTTTTTGTGTGCCGAGGAAGAGAACCAGCCCTCTTTTACGGTAGACCTTTTATTGGACGCATCCGCTTCCCGCCTGCACTGTCAGGAAGTGATCGCGGCTCAAGGATCCATTTTGGCCCAGAGCCTTGCGGCCTGCGGGATCCCGGTGCGGGTGTCCAGCTTCAGCAGCCTGCGGGGCTACACCGTACTGCGTGTGCTCAAAGGCTTTGCAGACAAAAACCTGCAAAACATCAACCGATATTTTGCTTCCGGCTGGAACCGTGACGGCCTTGCCCTGCGGGCAGCAGGCGACCTTTTG
>NZ_FMFG01000034.1:12667-26446 GCF_900066275.1 uncultured Faecalibacterium sp.
CCGCGGCATGGACCAACTGGCCCGCGCGGCCGGGCGGCTGATCCAGAACGAGATCCGTGAACTGGGCGATTGAACCATATTTTACCAGAACAGCCCACAGATGGGAGGCTTTGGCCTTGCCGTCTGTGGGCTGTTTTTGATACATAACACAACTGATTCACTCTTGCAACAACCATGTTTCGGGTCACTGTTGCAGGATGCGCGGAAATATTTTGTTTTTCTGCAAACTTATAGTTGTTTTTTGTTGTGAAGTATGCTATACTATGTTCAGTCAATAAAACATTCCTGCGTAAGCCGCCTGCTGTGCACCGGGTCGTTTGGCGCAGTGTCCATCCGTTATACAACGAACTGCTGTGTTATAGTTTCAGGAGGGAACCGATCATGGATGCCAACCGTTATTTTGATGCCATGCACAACGCTATGTCAGCTCAGCACCCCGGTGCGCAGCTGCTGTTAACGGTAAAGCTGCAGGACACCTGCGGCAACGATGCCTGCCTGGAGCTGAAGCAGCTGCCCGGTGAGAGCACCTCCATTCTGTGCTACTCCACCATGGGTCGCCGCTGCCTGAACTTCCAGCTGTTCCGCAAGGGCTGGCAGCTGTGCCACAACGCCGATGGCCAGCTGGTGGGCCGCTTCCCTTCCAGCGCCGACGGCCTGATCGACGAGACCGATTTCCGCGCCTACTGCCGTGAGGACAGGCTGGATATGGCCCGCACCCAGCGCATCACCGCCGAGCTTCGCCAGTGCGCCGGTATCGATTATCGGGGCAGCATCCCGCAGAACGCCCGCACCGGTGCCGTTATTACCGTGGAGAGCTTTGTAGGGGCCGGTGCTCGCTGGACCTACTGGAGTCAGGATGTTCTGCCCAGCCTGCCGCTGGGTGCCATCCTCTACTGGCTGGCGGATCATCTGGCCGGTGCCGAGCGCCGCACCCTGCAGGCCGACCCGCAGGCAGCCCGCCTTGCCGCCCAGTGGCTGGCCGGTGATACAGCCGTATTCTTCCATCCGTCGGTGCCGATGACCGCCATGAATACGGTCTCTTCCGGCTCTGCACCCGCACGCCGCCGCACCACTGTGCCCGCTGCCCGCAACAAGAGCTGGCAAAGCATCATGGCCGTGATGGCAGGCATGTGAACGAAAAAGCAAGGAAAGACCAATCGTCTCTCCTTGCTTTTTCAGTATTATTCGAGGTACGGGTCGAGCAGGGCATCCACCGTTTTGTTCCGCTTGGGATTCGGCTTTTTGATCACATGGCCGCGGCAGACCACCAGTTCCAGATGCTGCAGCGCACGCAGGTCTTCCAGCGGGTTGTGCTTTGTCACAATAAAATCTGCGCTCTTGCCCGGCTCAATGGAACCGGTCACGTCTCCTACTCCGGCCAGCTGAGCATTGCGCAGGGTGGCCGTGTACAGGGCGAACTGGTTGCTTACACCGCAGTATTTGTGGAAGTAGCACAGCTCCCGCCAGAAATCGTACTGGGTGATGTACGGGCAGCCTACATCGTTGCCCAAGGCCACCGGGATGCCGTTGGCAAGGGCGGTCTTTGCGCTTTCCACCACACCGTCAAACACGATCTTGCCGTTATACTGGTCCTTTTCCGAAGCGCCAGAAACCGCCGTATCGAACAGTGCGTAGGGCAGCGCCGGGGAGATGGTGGTGCACACAAAGGCTCCCCGCTCCTTGTAAAGCCGGATGGTCTCATCATCCATCTTTGCGCCGTGCTCAATGGAATCCACGCCGTTTTCCAGCGCCACCTTTACGCCCTCTGGCGACTCGGTGTGTGCCGCCACGGTATAGCCCAGCTTGTGGGCCTCGTCGCAGACGGCTTTGACCATTTCCGGCTTCATCTTCAGCTCGCCGGGGGTTCCCTTTTCGGTGGCATCCAGCACGCCGCCGGTGATCATCAGCTTGACAAGATCCACCTTCTGTCCGCTGGCCTTTTTGAGCTGAGCAAGTGCTTCGGCATTGTTATGGGCCGCAACTGCCACCGAGCCTGCCATATGTCCGCCCGGCACCGAAATGCCTTCGTTGGCAGCAAGGATGCGCGGTGCCAGCAGCTTGCCAGCTGCAGCATCGTCCCGGCAACGGGTGTCAAAATCTGCAATGCCGCCCACGGTGCGGATGGTAGTCACGCCACCCAGCAGTTCCAGCTTCGCGTAGCTGCATACCAGCCTGTAGGCCACCGCACGGGTCAGGCCATTGCTCAGAATTTTGCGCACCAGCGCAGCATTATCCCGCGGCTTTGCGCTGGGCTTGCCGTTGCCTGCCAGATGCACATGCAGGTTGATCAGGCCCGGGCACAGATAGCCTCCGTGCAGATCGATCACCTCATAACCGTCCAGATCCACGCCCTCATCGACAATGGCAATGATCTTATCATCCTCGGTCAGCAGGATCTTGTGCGCTTCCGGCTGCATCTGCTCGGTGCCATCCAGCAGGATCCCGTTCGTATAGGCACGTTTCATTGGGAACATCCTCTCTTTTCGGTTTTTTTCGGACAGGAGTTGTTTTGTTCCAGTATAGCACGATCCGGCAGATGGTGCAATGCAAAAACGGGCAGGAAAGGTTCAGCCCTCTCCTGCCCGCTCGGTGTTTTTATTTACTGTGCGGCTGCGCTGGAAGCCACTTCGGAAGCAGCAGCCTCAGAAGATGCGGCTTCCGAAGAAGCATCTTCGCTGGATGCGGCATCTGCGCCGCCGGTCACGCCGCCCTCAACGACCAGCTCATCCTCATAGTCAAGGCCGTAGGTATCCACCAGAGTCTCCTCATAGTCCTTGTGGAAGAAGTTCTCCTCGCCCAGAGCCTTGATCTCCTCGTTCAGCCAATCCAGAACAGTGGTGTTGCCCTGGCTCACAGCGGGAGCAATGGTGTCCTGACTGCCCAGAGAGGGAATGCCGACCGTGTAGCCGGTGTTCTGCTTTGCAAATGCAATGACCTCGGTGTTATCGTTGGCCCATGCCACGCCGTTGCCGTTCTCCAGTGCGTTCTTGGCCGTTGCATAGGAATCGTACTTCTGCAGCGGAATGTCGGGGTACTCCTTGGTCAGGTAGGTCTCGGCGGTGGTGCCGGAAATGACGATCATCTGGTCGTCAGCGTTCCAGTTGTCCAGAGTGGTGATAACGTTGCTGTCCGGAGAAATGACACCCAGAGCCACGTTCATGTAAGGCAGAGCAAAGTCCACTTCCTCTGCGCGCTCCGGGGTCACGGTGAAGTTTGCCAGGATCACATCCGCCTTGCCGGTCTGCAGGTACTCGATGCGGTTGGCAGCCTCGGTGGAAACGAAGTTGATCTCTACGCCCAGATCCTCGCCCAGACGGCGTGCAAAGTAGACATCATAGCCCTGATATTCGCCGTTCTCGTCCACATAGCCGAACGGGTTCTTATCGGAGAACACGCCGATGTTGATGGTGCCGGACTCCTTGATCTGATCCAGAGTGCGGTAGACCACGCTGCTGCCGGATGCTGCGCTGCCGGATGCTGCAGTGGAAGCAGAAGAAGAGCCGCCGCATGCGGTCAGAACAGCGGCAGCGGAAACTGCACCCAGACCCAGCAGGAAGGAACGACGAGAGATCTTAGACTGTTTCATAATGATTACTCCTTTACAAAATCTTTCCCATTTGGCTGCGGAACACCCGCAGCCTTTATCTTGATCTGTGACTCATTTCACAGCATCAAACGTGAAGGTGCGCAGGAAGCGTTGCGCGCGCTCGGTCTTGGGCTGGTCAAAGAACTCGGCCGGTGCAGCTTCTTCCACGATCTTGCCGCCATCCAGAAAGATGACGCGGTTGGCAATGGCGCGGGCAAACTGCATTTCGTGGGTGACGATGATCATGGTCTTGCCCTGCTTGGCAAGGTCCAGCATAACGTCCAGCACCTCGCGCACCATTTCCGGATCAAGGGCAGCGGTCACTTCGTCAAACAGAAGGATCTCCGGGTGCATACACAGCGCGCGCACGATGGCAACGCGCTGCTTCTGGCCGCCGGAAAGCTCCCGCGGGTAGCTGTTTTTCTTGGCAAGCAGGCCCACACGGTCCAGCAGAGCTTCGGCCTCCTGCTGCACTTCCGCTTTGGGGCGCTTCTGCACCTTGGTGGGTGCCAGAAGCACATTGTCCAGCACCGTCATGTGCGGGAACAGCTCGTAGCTCTGGAACACCATGCCGATGCGCTGGCGCAGCTGAGTCAGATTTTTACCGCCGTAGGCAACGGTCTCATTGCCCAGCCGCACCCGGCCGCTCTGGGTGGGCTCCAGACCATTCAGACAGCGCAGCAGGGTGCTTTTGCCGCAGCCCGAAGGGCCGACCACCACGATGACCTCGCCGGGCTTGACAGCAAAGCTGATATCATCCAGCACGGGGGTCTCGCCATAGGCCTTGATCAGATGTTCAACAGTCAAAATAGGTTCTGCCATGTACGGTCACTTCCATTTCTTTTCGAGATAGGATGCCAGCAGACTGATGGGCCAGCATACGAAGAAATATAACACGAAAACCGTGAGATAAATGCCAAACGCTGCGTTGGGGCTGGCGGTGCGGTTGGCCTCGATGATCTGCTGTGCTACCTTGATCACTTCCACCACACCGATCATCAGCACAAGGCTGGTGGTCTTGATCATGCGGGTAATCAGGTTGATGGACAGCGGAATCAGGCGGCGCACCGTCTGCGGAATGATGATGTACCAGTAGGTCTGCGCACGGCTCATGCCAAGGGCCTCGGCGCTCTCATACTGGTGCTTCGGAATGGCGATCAGCGCACCGCGCACAAGATCGCTCATTTCTGCGGTGCCCCACAGCACAAACACGATGATGGATGCCGTCTCGCCGGAAAGGTTCCACCCAAAGGCACGGGTGGTGCCGAAGTAAACGAGGAACAGCAGCACCATCTGCGGCATGATGCGGACGAACTCCAGATAAAGCCGCAGAACCGCCTTGATAACGGGGTTGCGGGAGGTCATGAGCACGCCCAGCAGGATGCCCAGCGGCAGGCTGATGATCACCGAGACGGCACTGATTTTGAGTGCAACGCCAAGGCCGCCTAGCAGGCGGGCCATGTTTTTGCCCTTGAACAGGACATCAAGACCCAAATCCAGCATAGCGCAGCCTCCTTTCGATCAGGCTGCCCACAATGGACACCGGCAGCAGAATGATAAGGTAGAACACCACCAGCAGGAACAGACATTCGATGGTTTTGGAGTACATGCCGATGAGGTCCTTTGCCGTGAACATCAGGTCCATCAGGCTGATGGCGCTGAACACGCTGGTCTCCTTGAGCAGGAAGATCACATTTGCCATGAAAGCCGGCATACTGGTGGACATGGCCTGCGGCAGAATGATGTAGCGCATGGTCTGCCAGCGGTTCATGCCAAGGCTGTAGGCACTCTCGGTCTGGATGGGCTCAATAGCTTCCAGACCGCTGCGGAACGCTTCGGCCATGTAGCTGCCGCCCAGAAACGCCAGACCGGCAATGCCGCAGATCTCGGCATTGGTGCGGATGCCCACCTTGGGCAGGCCATAATAAATGAAGAACAGCTGCACCAGCAGCGGTGTGTTGCGGGACAGCTGGATGTAAACACCCACGATCTGCCGCAGAACGGGCACCTTTTCATACTGGATCACTGCGCAGGCAAGGCCAATGATGATGGCAAAAATGATGCCTGCAACGCCCAGCCGCACGGTAAGTACAGCGGCCTTCTGGTAGAGCGGCAAATATTGCTGGATCGCATTCCAGTCCATTGCCGGATTCCTCCCTTGTATCCTGATTTGCGGGTCAAAACAAAACGCCCGGAAGCTCCCTCTTCAAGTAAGCTCCCAGGCGGTCAGCGACAGATCCTTCTGCGTGTTCCCACACAGAATATGCAGATATGCTCACACGGCATACCATACTGCAGGGCGGCCGGTCCGGGAAGCGTTTGCGGTACAACAACACATTGCGCAACAACACATCATAGCCGTTTCCTCCCTGAATGATCTCAATTTTCGGATTTGCTCGACCCGATGCACGTAGTTTACACCCTATTACCCATTATGTCAATATGATTATGGGACTTCTTTCGATTCTTTGCTCATTCAGCCTAAAATCATCTCATTCTATGTGTAAATTTTATTCATTTTTCAACTTGACCGTATGCGTCGTGCGGACAGCAAAAAGCCCTCCCGTCGGGGGAGGGCCGGGCCGGATAAAGATTTTTTAGGAAAGTTTAAGAAACAGCCGGTTTTGCTTTCTGCTGCCATATGCTCCCCTCCTGCCTTTTCTTTTGTAAATAAGTATCATGATCTCCCGGGAAAAGTGCAATCAAAAGGCACCGGCTTGTGCAAAAAAGCCGGTGCCTTGGGGCAGGAATATTTTACAGGTTCAGCAGCACATTAGCCCGGAAAACGTTGCCGCTCGTTTCCACCGTCAGATTGCCGTGATACCTGTGCACGGCAGTTTCGACGGAAACAAGGCCGATGCCCTGTCCGTCATGCTTGGTGGAGTGCAGAACGCCGCCCTGCTTTTTCAGCACGCCATCGTAGCGGTTCTCCACCATCAGGCCCATCATGGCCGGGCTGAGCATCCGGGCCAGCACCTTGACCTGCCGTTCTTCCGGCGGCAGCTTCTGGCTGGCATGGAGCGCATTTTCCAGCAGGTTGCCAAGAATGGTGCACAGGTCGGCCTCCGGCAGGGGCAGGAGCTTGGGCAGTTCCAGCTTCCATTCGATCTGGATGCCCTGTTTCCGGGCCTCGTAGTCGTAGTGGCCGGCAAGCGCATCCACCGCAGCGTTGACGCACAGGGTGGGTCTGGCATCGCTGAGTTCGCTCTCGTACTGGCTCAGGTAGCTTTTCAGTTCATCCAGCCGCCCGGCCTCGGTCAGGCCGGAGATCACATGCAGGTGCTGGCGGAAATCGTGCCGCAGGTGGCGGGTCTGTTCCAGATAGCTGCGCAGCTCCATATAGCGGCGGGACTCCACGGCCAACAGCTGGTTTTCGCGGTCCAGCTGGGAGCTGCGGGCATACTCCTTTGCCACGCGGTACATCTCGTACAGCAGCAGAAAGATGCCCAGCAGCGAGATGCTCACTGCCAGCACCGCGATGATGCGGATGCGGTTCATCAGGATGACGCCGATCTCCTTCGGCATACAGAACACCAGAAACGCCGCGTACAGCGCCGGCAGCGGCCATGCCGACTCCCAGAAAGCTTCGCCGTGGTACTCCTGCAGCAGCCACCGGCTCCAGCGCACTGCCGTAAAGCGGAAGATGGCGCTGAGTATCACCGAGAGGGTCAGGCAGATGACCGAGGTGCTGGGCAGAAACACCGGCTGTGCATTGTCCAGCTCAGCTTCCGCGTTCAGCACAATGGCAAGCAGGGTGCACACAGACATCATCACCGCCGACACTGAGAACAGAAACATGGTCTGGCTGATCGATACTTCCCGGTCGGTGCGCCAGCGCAGCAGCCAGAAGCTGATGATGAGCAGCGGGATGAGCAGGAAATTCGTTTCTATGTCCAGCATGCAGCACACCGCTGCGCCAGCCAGACCCATCAGTGTGATCGCCGACGCACCGATGGCATAGGTTTTACGCGGTGCACGCAAGTGCTCCTGCAGCGAGGCAAGGCAGAGGTATTCTGCCGGATACATCATTGCAAATTCCAGAAAAAAACGTCCAAACAATGCAAAATTCACAAGCGCTCTCCTTTCCGGGTCAGAATTCCCGCTGCATACCACGGAACTGGTACTGCGTAAATTGGGCAAGCAGGCTGTTTTTGTCCTTCTGCCGCACCGGCAGATGGGTCCCATCCAGCATTTCAATGCAGTCGCCCTCAAACCGCAGCACCTTGGACATGTTGATGATCACGCCGCGGTTGCACACCAGAAATTCCGGCTGGGTCTGAAGCTGTTCCTGCACCTGTGCAAAATTTGCCGTGGCCCGGCACTCGCCGTCATCCGTGACCACACGCACATAATGGTTCTGTGCCGTAGCATAGTAGATCTTGGTCAGCGGCAGCCGCACAATCTGCCGGGCAATGCGCACCTCCAGCTCCGGCTGCTGACGGCACAGCACCCGCCGCAGCTCCCCTGCCAGCTGCTCAAACTTTTCTTCCTTATAAGGCTTGAGCAGATAATCGAATGGATGTACCGGAAAGGCATCCCACACGTACTCCGGCGAGGATGTCACAAACACGATCAGCAGGTCCGGGTCGGCCGCACGCAGCCGCTGCGCCGTCTCAATGCCATTGGTGCCCTCCATGCAGATGTCCAGAAACACCACCTGATACCCTTCGCGCCCGCCGGTCCGCAAAAATTCATCTCCGCTGGCAAAACAGCTGCAGGATATGTTCTCATTTTCAAATGCCTTTTTCAGCAGCTGTTTCAACCGTTCGGCATCCGGCTTGCTGTCTTCCACGATCGCCGTCCGCAGGTTCATTGCTGCACCCCCTGTTCCTTCTGCTTCCCTGTTTTTTTATATTATAGCACAAGTTCCGCCTTCCGTGGTCTGCCATTCGCGCACAAAACAGCCCGTTTCGCGCAGGTTGCGGCAGTGGGCAGAAATTTTTTTGTGTTTTCCTGCTGCAATGCAAAACAAAAAAGGCACCACACAATGTGTGATGCCTTTCTGATCTGGTGGAGATTACCGGGATCGAACCGGAGAACGAAGTGACAGCTGTTCGCATTGACTTCGTTGCACAATATGGATATAATATAATTAGAATTTTACTATTATAGATCGTTCAGGAGCAGGAGGTGCTTTTATGAATATCCGTCCATCTGCAGCGATTC
The DNA here is from genome assembly GCF_900066275.1 of uncultured Faecalibacterium sp. Lineage (NCBI taxonomy): Bacteria > Bacillati > Bacillota > Clostridia > Eubacteriales > Oscillospiraceae > Faecalibacterium > uncultured Faecalibacterium sp. The sequence goes on from NZ_FMFG01000034.1 coordinate 21,420, forward strand.
GTCAGAACTATAACGAGATCGCCGATCTGTGCAGAGAAACCGCTGAGCCGATTTTTCTCACCAAAAACGGCGAGGGTGACTTGGTCGTCATGGACATCGAAACCTACAACCGCCGTGAAAAAATGCTGAAGCTCCGCGAAGAGCTGCTTTCCGTGGAAGAGGACCGGATGCGTGGAAGCGAGGGCTATTCGATCGACGAGGTCACTTCCATGATGCGCAGTGCGATCAAGGAGGCCGCCGGACATGGAGCAGCAAAATAAATACCGCGTGATCGTGTCAGCACGGGCTGCTCAGATGCTGGTGTCCCACGCCGCATTTCTGGCACAGGTCAACCCTGCAGCAGCAGAGCGGCTTACAGTGGAATTTGAAAAGGCTGCAAAATCTCTGGAGCAGATGCCGCAGCGCTGCCCATGGCTCAAAGGCGAATACATTCCTAAAAATGCTTACCGATTTATCTTGTTTGAAAAACGCTATATGCTTATCTTCCAGATCGTAGATCATACGGTTTATGCAGATCATGTGGTAGATTGCAGACAGGATTACGGCTGGCTCATCCGATGATCAACAAAGGCGGTGGCTTTCCCTTTTGTGGGAAGCTCCCGCCTTTTTCTGCGTCTGTATAAAAAGAAAAGCACCATACTTCCTACGAAGTACAGTGCTTTCTGGTGGAGAATACCGGGCCGATTCTGATCACGGTGACCCTCTTGCAGTCCATGCACGGCGCTCTCCTGGGTGAGCTAAGCCCTCACTCGTTTGGCAACAACAAAAAAACACCACACGTTTCTGTGTAGTGCTTTTTCCTTCTGGTGGAGAATACCGGGATCGAACCGGTGACCTCTTGCATGCCATGCAAGCGCTCTCCCGAACCACGCACTCACGCACCCCCACACAAAGGTGCGAGGATGAACAATATTCGATGTAAAAACGTTAAAATCGAAGAAATCACTTCTGTATTCCCTTTGGAGAGGCTATTGTGACAGCAATGCCTAATTTAATTACTGTTTCTTATAGGTAATGCTTGTTCCAAAAGCAAAATTTGCGCTTCAATTTTGCGAATTAGACGTTGCAGCTCCTTTTGAAAAGACGTTTGCAAACAATTTGTATCAACCATTGAGATCAAATAGGCCCGATAACCACATAGGTACTGGCTAAATTGAAAAATGCTTTTAAATGGATACTCCTTTAGATTTCGATGCCTTAAAGGTAGTTTATTGGCCTTTGAAAGAAATTCATCTAATCCAATGCTTCTTATCAGTGGAACATTTTCTTTCGTAAACTTGACAATTTGGCGAATGTCAAATAAGCGATTCCGCGATAAACGAATTTCATTATTTGAAATAACGTAGCCATTTAAAATGATTTCTTTGTGTCCATACCGAATTTTTGAATAATTGAGCGATAGCTCCTGCGATTTCAAAATATATTTTATCTTTTTCAGAAACCATTTCTTATTTTCGAAATCAAATGTGTTGCTTGAAAACAGTAAATCATCTGCATACCTCGTATACTGCACATTAAAAACTTGACAGTATTTTGTGATTCTTTGATCTATTCTCGCCATAACAAGGTTAGAAATCACAGGGGATGTAGAGGCTCCTTGAGGCAATCTTCCATCCTTCCATCCAAGGTGACGATTTCTCCAATTAAATCAAGCAGCTTTTCCTCCTCAGCATCATTATCACACCGAATAATTAATGAGAGTTCTCTTTTGACGGAAGAAATTTTAATGGACGGAAAGAAATTCGCAATATCAATTCTTAGGAAAAACTCTGCGCCAATATGCTCTGATAAAAAAGATTTGTAATTTTCACCTTTTTTAAAGCCTTTAACGCAGATGGGAAGGTCTTGCTTAACTAGATATTTATTAAGTAGCTCTCGTTGAAGCTTCCACAGACTTGATTGTCTATCTAGATAGTTGATTGTGCGGGTTCCGCCCTTTTTGGGAATTTCAAACTCATTATAATCTTCTTTAGAAATTTTTCTTAGAACTTTTAAATAAGACGTACCCCAAACTAAATTACAGAATGACTCTGTAGTAAACATAGCATTTTTCTCCAATAAAAAGAAACAGAGAGCAGTATATAAGTACTTTCCTAACAAATCGCGAAGCGCGTGCTTTACACAGCACATGGAGGAATGATCACGCCGCACACCGGCAGCGGGCATAGCCATTTAGTGACCTTAGTTCCTTGGAATTCAGTTTGCTACACTGACATCAAGGCCTTGATTGCTCAAGCATTGCTACTTATATACTACTCAACTGTTCACTCTTGAATTATACCACACAAATTCTCAAGAAGCGAGTACAATTCGGGAAATTTTTCTTTAAATGCAGTCTGAACTTTCTTAAGGTTGTTTTCGTCCTCTAAAAATTTACGAGCTTCCTTTTCAGAAAAAGTACCGTCTATAGGGATAATCGACTTAAAAAATTCGTCTAAATAATTGGACACCCAGCCAGATGTCTTTTTCCCAATTATATTTTTTTCAATAGACAATTCAATGTCCGACATGTCTTGCGTTAAATTTCTTTTTATATTTCTCCAAGATTTAAGAAGGTCGCTTTTTCCGTTAAACACAAGCCTTAATAAATTTATTTGATCATTCCGAGAAAGTCTATTAAAATATGTTAGAAAATCATTATATTCAGTTTCTTTTTTCTGCCGTTGCAAAAAATCCAGAGAAAACTGAATTGTGTTCTTATTAATCAGGGCACCTTCTACCGTTGTAGAAAACGAAAAAACATTATATCGCAGCAAATACTCACGAACTGATAAAATGAAATCATTGTAATTTGAATCATTGCAGCTATAAAAAGGAAAACAATAGTGAATGCGCAGCTTCTTTTGCATTTCGTTAATACGTTTTCGCTGATAGTAAAGATAAGGCTCTAGTTCATGCTTGTTCCGAAAACGGAATTTTTCTTTATCGTTATCTGGAAAATACTCTTTTTTCAATGAAAAAGAATTCAACTTTTCATCGTATGATATTGCTTTATCGATATCAATCAAGCAAACATATGGCGTTTGAGATTTTGATAACTGAGGATTCATAATATTTAGTATAGGCGTATCACTCATGGCCTTGAATACGTCAACACTTCTAAATTTCGGGAAAAGCATCTTTATATAGGGATTTGAAAACAGTTCCAGTTCTGTTTCGCCTTCCACAAATAGAATACATCGTGAAAAATAAGAATTGATATGGTCATCTTCTACTCGATATTTTGACACTGGGCTATACTGAGAAAACTTTTTCATCCTATAAATATGTGAATACCCATCAACCAGTTTGATATTGTATATTGCTGCCGATTCAGAACTAGCGATGATGTTTTTTATCAAGCGAGGAGAATGCGTGGAAATGAAAAGGCTCAAACGTGAATCAACACATATGAATGATTCTGCCAATTCATCCAAATAGTTTGTATGAAGACTTATCTCCGGTTCATCAAATAGCACAATGGGTTCTTTCAATTTTGTTTTAGATATTGCCTCAATTGATTTAATCAATAATTCGATATATTTTACTGAATTTGTTCCAGCGGAGTAATAATTGAGACGTTTTCCTTTTTGGTATATGGACTCTCCTGAAAAGAATGTCTTAGTTAGAATTTTAGCAAATTCCTTTGAAGTTGATGGTTTAACACTTACACCGGCTGCGTTGAATACATTTATTATTTCATTCAACTTTTGAGACATTTCGTGGCTTTCATTCAATAAATCATCATTTATTTTAGCCTTTATCGTTTCACGCTCCGCATTAGAAACCTTTCCGAGTTCTGCTAAGACATCCCAAATGTATCCCCACTCTGTTATGTCAAGATTGCGAACATCCACATAGAAAATTGGAAATAAACTTTTTAAAATCAAACGATCTTCATATGAGTAATTCCATCGTATCGTGTGTCCTTTAACTTGAGATAACTCGATTTGAAGCTTCATGTCCTTTGTGGCGGATGCCATGGCTATTATTGCTTTGTAATATCCCGCATATCTACTTTTTTCGCCAGACTTATCTTCCAAAAAATCTGGAGTCACATCGGAATTTGATTTTGAAATTTTGACAAACTGCGAAAAATCGTAGACTAAGGAAATTTTCAGTTCATTACTATAGCGATTGTTTTCATCAAAGACATTATCACTAGCTGCTGAATACGTAAGATTTTTGTAGAAGTAATTTATAGCATCAAGAATCGTTGTTTTTCCGGATCCATTTTCGCCAATAAGGACATTTAATTTTTCTAATGATATATCACAATTTTTAATTGATTTGTAATTTTTGATAATTAAACGAGTTAATGGCATTCTGACTTTCCTCTCGCTTATGAAGTTTTTGAAATCCTATAATTATTATAACTTTACAAATCCTTGCGTCAAGCTATTTTGTCTTTTCATCGTAAAAACGTTGTACACCAATGCTTACGGTTCACCGAAAGTGCAATTTTGATTTTCAAAATCGGAATTGCGCTTTTTATTTTCCACAAATCTATTGCGAGGAGGCTTCCTACAATGTCAACATCGTACCGCCACCGTTTCACAGTACTGTCGCATGACCCTTGATTACTTCTATGGACAAGCCGGAGAACTTTTCTCATTCTACCGCATCCCGAAAGCTCTGTTTCAGGAGTCACGGTTCCAGAACTTGTCAACCGATGCCAAAACACTGTACGGTATCCTGCTCGACCGCATGAGCCTGTCCGTGAAAAACGGCTGGCTGGACGGGCAGAACCGGGTGTTCATCATCTTCACGATAGAGGATGTCAAGAGGGCATTGTGTTGCGCAGACAACAAAGCGACCAAGCTGCTCCGGGAACTCGAAAAGTTTGGTCTGATTGAACGAAAACGCAGAGGTCTGGGAAAGCCAAGTTTGGTGTATGTGAAGAACTTTTCGGCAGAATCGTCAAAATCAATATTCCAGAATCGTGATTTTCACGATTCTGGAGGCTTCAAAAACGCAAGTCAAGACCCTTCAAAATCACGATGTAATAAGACTAAAGAGAATGATACTGAAATGAGTGAGACTGATCC
>NZ_FMFG01000022.1:0-39225 GCF_900066275.1 uncultured Faecalibacterium sp.
GTTCTCTTTTGCGTGCCAAAAGAGAACCAGAAAGGACGGCGGTGCCCGCAGGGCATGAAAGCCCCAGTGGGGCTTTTAAGCCGCAGACCGGTTTGCGCAGCAAATGCCGCGTGTTCAGCGCGGCAAGGTCTCCGCTACTTTCGAGGCGCGGGAGGCGGCGGGTTGCGGCTCCCTGCGTCTGCTTCGTGCCTTGCGCGGCACTCGCATCCTGCAGGCCGCTGCCCCAACGGCTCCTCCCTGTTTCGGCCGCTGGCCGCGGTCGTCGCCGTTGCGAATTAAGGGCTGCTCGCCCTTAATAATCCCAAAGCAGATGGGCTCCATACAAAAAATCCAAGTCGCTGCGCTAGAGGATTTTTTGTGTTGCGCCGATTTTAAGTCGCTTACGCGATGAACGGTATGGCAAGGCTGCGTGTTTTTTCTAGCAAAAACTGTGATTTGCAAACTTTTTATGAACCCTATTGACAAAGTGGGAAAACAGGAGTATAGTTTTAGCAGTCGAACAGATAGAGTGCTAAAACAAGCAAAGCCAGTTCGGCAGGAGGTGCTTGAAACCGTGAAACAACTGAAGAATAGCCGCTGCTTCCCGTTCGGCAGCATCTCTGCACCGGACTTTTAGCAGATGACTATCGTGTCCGCTAAAATAAACCTTCCGGTATGAATGGAGGCTTGACTTTATGAATACCAATCAATATACACAGAAAACGCTGGAGGCTCTGCAGGCAGCGCAGCAGCTGGCTGTGGAGTATCAGCATAACCAGCTGGAACCCGAACATCTGCTGCACGCCCTCGCTTCGCAGGAGCAGGGCCTGATCCCGCAGCTGCTGCAGAAGCTGAATGTTGACCCCGGCAGCTTTGCTGCCGCCGTGGCCGAAAAGCTTTCGGCTCTGCCCCGGGTCTCCGGCTCCGGCCGTGACCCCGACAAGGTCTATATCTCGCAGGCTGCCGATAAGGTGCTCAGCGCCGCCGCCCGAGAAGCCAAGGCCATGAAGGACGACTATATCAGCGTGGAGCATGTGTTCCTTGGTCTGCTGGACGAGCAGACCCAGAACACCACCGAGTTGTTCCGTGCGTTCAGCATCACTAAAGATAAGTTCCTGCAGCAGCTCACAGCAGTGCGCGGCAACCAGCGCGTCACCAACGACAATCCCGAGGAGACCTACAACGCCCTGCAGAAGTATGGTCAGGATCTGGTAGACCTTGCCCGCAAGCAGAAGCTGGACCCCGTCATCGGCCGTGATCAGGAGATCCGCAACGTGATCCGCATCCTGTCCCGTAAGACCAAGAACAACCCCTGCCTGATCGGTGAACCCGGCGTTGGCAAGACCGCCATTGCAGAGGGTCTTGCACAGCGTATCGTGCGCGGCGATGTGCCCGAAAACCTGAAGGACCGCATCGTGTTCAGTCTGGACATGGGCGCTCTGGTGGCCGGTGCAAAGTACCGCGGCGAGTTCGAGGAGCGCCTGAAGAGCGTGCTGAACGAGGTGAAGAAGAGCGAGGGCAAGATCATCCTCTTCATCGATGAGCTGCACACCATCGTGGGTGCCGGCAAGACCGATGGTGCCATGGACGCAGGCAACCTGCTCAAGCCCATGCTGGCCCGGGGCGAGCTGCACTGCATCGGTGCCACCACACTGGACGAGTACCGCCAGTATATCGAGAAAGACCCCGCTCTGGAGCGCCGCTTCCAGCCGGTGCAGGTGGATGAGCCCACCGTGGAGGACACGATCTCCATCCTGCGCGGCCTGAAGGAACGCTACGAGGTGTTCCACGGCGTGAAGATCAACGACAGCGCCTTGATCGCCGCTGCCACCCTGTCCGACCGCTATATCACGGATCGTTTCCTGCCGGATAAGGCCATCGACCTTGTGGATGAAGCCTGCGCCATGATCAAGACCGAGATGGACAGCATGCCCAGCGAGATGGACGATCTGGCCCACCGCATCACCCAGCTGCAGATCGAGCAGGTGAGCCTGAAAAAGGAGACCGATGCCCTGAGCCAGAGCCGCCTGAAGGATCTGGAAAAGGAGCTGGCCGAGCTGCAGGACAAGTTCCGCAGCATGAAGGCAAAGTGGGAGAACGAGAAGAACGCCATCGGCAAGGTGCAATCCCTGCGTGAGCAGATCGAGCAGACCAATGCCGACATTGAAAAGGCTCAGCGCGAGTACGACCTGAACAAGGCTGCCGAGCTGAAATACGGTAAGCTGCCCCAGCTGCAGAAACAGCTGGAAGAGGAAGAGAAGATCGCCGCCGCCAAGAAGGAGGACAGCCTGCTGCGTGACCGCGTGACCGATGAGGAGATCGCCCGCATCGTGGCCCGCTGGACCGGCATCCCGGTGGAAAAACTGGTGGAGGGTGAGCGCGAGAAGCTGCTGCATCTGGACGATGTGCTGCACCAGCGGGTCATCGGTCAGGACGAGGCTGTGACCAAGGTGAGCGAGGCCATCCTGCGCAGCCGCGCCGGTATCGCCAACCCCAACCGCCCCATCGGCAGCTTCCTGTTCCTCGGCCCCACCGGCGTTGGCAAGACTGAGCTGGCCAAGGCACTGGCACAGGCCTTGTTTGACGACGAGCGCAACATGGTGCGAATCGATATGACCGAGTATATGGAGAAGTTCAGCGTCAGCCGTCTGATCGGCGCGCCTCCGGGATACGTCGGTTATGAAGAGGGCGGCCAGCTGACCGAGGCTGTGCGCCGCAAGCCCTACAGCGTGGTGCTGTTCGATGAGGTGGAAAAAGCCCACCCCGATGTGTTCAACATCCTGCTGCAGGTGCTGGACGATGGCCGCATCACCGACAGTCAGGGCCGCACCGTGGACTTCAAGAACACGGTCATCATCCTCACCTCCAATCTGGGCAGCGACATCATCCTGAACGATCTGGAGCAGCGCCGTGCCAACGGCTCCAACGAGCTGAGCGAGGAAGCAAAGCACCAGATCGACCAGCTGCTGAAGAGCAAGTTCCGCCCCGAATTTCTGAACCGTCTGGATGAGATCGTCTACTACAAGAGCCTGACCAAGGACGAGATGCGCAGGATCGTGGATCTGCAGCTGCAGGATCTGCGCAAGCGCATGGACGAGGGCAAGCACCTCAAGCTGGAGGTCACCACCGCTGCCAAGGACTTCATCATCGATTCTGCTTACGACAGCGTCTATGGCGCACGTCCCATCAAGCGGTTCATCCAGAGCCGCGTGGAGACCCTGATCGCCAAGGCCATCATTCAGGGCAGCTATACCGAGGGCAACACCCTGACGGTAGACTGCGAGAATGGCGCTTTGACCCTGCGATAATGTGAATTTTACCTGTTCTGTACGGACTTTGCGGCAAGAAAGCTTGCACCACCGTACAGAATATGGTATGATTACAAATAACATTGATGTGCTTTTCATCGCGGAACAGCAACGATGGGGAGCACATTTTTGTATGTAAGAACATTTATCCCAAAACTCTCTCAGGCGCGTTGCGCCAGTGTGCGATATCCCGGGCAGCAGCACCTTCTGCGTGGAAGGGGCTGGCTGCGGGCGCACAGAAAAAAGCTCCCCCCCTCGGGGGAGCTGGCATCGCGCAGCGATGCCTGAGAGGGTTCAAACAAAAACAGAAAGTTGAGTGTGATTTCCCTTTTTATGGACGATGGCAGTATTACGCTTTTGGCGGCGCTGATCATTCTGGTGGCATTTTCCGCCTTTTTCTCCGCCTCTGAGACCGCATTTTCTTCCCTGAACCAGATCCGCCTGAAAAGCCGCGCCGAGGACGGCGATTCGGCAGCAGCCCGCGTGCTGGCTATGTCGGAAAAGTACGACAAGCTGCTCTCCACCATCCTCATCGGCAACAATATCGTCAACATTGCCGCAGCATCCATTGGCACAGTGCTGTTCACCCGCCTGCTGGACCCGGAGCGGGGCGCGACGGTGTCCACCTTCGTGCTGACCATTGTGGTTCTGATCTTTGGCGAGGTGACCCCCAAGAGCCTTGCAAAGGAGATGCCGGAGACGGTTGCCACAGCGGTTTCGCCCTTTTTGAACCTGCTCATGATCCTGTTCACCCCGCTGACCTGGCTGTTCAGCCAGTGGAAGCGCCTGCTGGGGCATTTCATCCGCAGCACCGAGGAGGACACCATCACTGAGGGTGAGCTGATGACCATGGTCAGCGAGGCCGAGAACGACGGCGAGCTGACCGACCGGGAAAGCCAGCTCATCCGCAGCGCCATTGAGTTCGACGATGTGGAGGTGGAGGAGATCCTCACGCCCCGCGTGGATGTGATCGCGGTGGAGGACGATCTCTCGCTGGATGAGGTGGCCGATACCTTTGCGGAATCGGGATATTCCCGTCTGCCCGTCTACCACGGCACCATTGACAACATCATCGGTGTGGTACATGAAAAGGACTTTTACCTTGGCCGTCTGCGCAAGGATACCACGCTGGAAGACCTTGTGAAGCCCACCCTTTATACCACCGGCTCCACCCAGATCTCCCAGCTGCTGCGCACCCTGCGCGAGCAGCACCATCACATGGCGGTGGTGGTGGACGAGTACGGCGGTACCGAGGGCATCATCACGCTGGAAGACATTCTGGAAGAGCTGGTAGGCGAGATCTGGGATGAGCATGACGAAGCGACCGAGGACTTCCGCAGGCAGTCGGACGGCAGCTGGATCGTGCTGGGCAGTGCCGGTGTGGACGACCTGTATGAGAGGCTGGGCCTGCCGGAGGATGAAGATATCGATTCCAATACGGTGAACGGTCTGGTGCAGGAAAAAACCTGCCATCTGCCCAAGGTGGGCGACCGGTTCACGCTGGGCGAGTACGACGGTGTCGTTACCCGCACGGCCAAGCGCCGCGTGACCGAGGTGCGCCTGACCCCGGCGGAAAAGCCGGAACCGAAGAAGGAAGAAGACGAAAAGCCGCACTTCAACCGGCTGACCAATAAGTAAATCTAAGGGAGGATGCCGTTTTCCAATACGGCCCTATCTTGTGAAAATGCAAACTCCGGCAGACCGCAGTCTGCCGGAGTTTGCTCTATAAAAATAATTGTTCCACTGAATATGGCTAGAGCGAAGCGGAAGCCATTAAATGGTTTTGCTTTCCGCCTGCAGATAGGTATACAATGCTCCCACCTGATTGGCTTCGCTGCTGAAATGGCAGGGCACGATCTTGCAGCGGGGCAGACCGATCATGTAGGGCGATTCCCCACGGGAAGCAAACAGCCCGGCATATACCCGGCGCAGATCGTCCAGCAGCAGCGGCTGCTTGCTGATGCCGCCGCCGATGGCTACCTTTTCCACATCCAGCAATACGGTCAGGTTGTAGATCTGCACGGCCACCATCTTGCAGAACCGTTCCAGCACTTCCAGCGCTTCCGGCTCGGCGGCATTGGCGGCATCAAAAAAGAGTTTACCGTTCATGGGAGCATCGGCGGGCAGGCCCTTGCGGGCGCGGTACCACTTGAGCAGGTATTTGGTGCTGCACTGGCAGGCCATGGTTTTTTCGGTATTCTCCCACTCGTCGGCGTTGGTGTTCACAAAGCTGTACTCTCCGGCGGTAAAGTGCACGCCGCGCACCAGCTGGCCATTGGCAATGATGCCGCCGCCCACGCCGGTGCCGATGATAAACACTGCCGCATTGCAGCAGCCCTGCAAGGCACCGGCCCGCAGCTCTGCAATGGCTGCAGCCTTGCCGTCGTTTTCCAGCGTGACACGGCAGCCGCATCTTTCGCGCACCAGCTGCCCCACCTGCGTGCCGGTGTTGTACAGAAGTGCCCCGCCGTTGGAGACATAGCCGGTGTTGGCATCCACAAAGCCGGGCAGCGCCATGGCGATACCGTCCACTTCATCCTTATGCGGTGCATACAGAGCGTATATTGTGTCGAGAAAATGCTCCTGCGTATCCTGCGGCGTGGGCACGGAACCGGCATCGAAACGGTTCATCTGCTCGTCCATGACCGAATATTTGATCTCGGTGCCTCCTACGTCAAAAACCATGACCTTCATTGCTGTTCCCTCCGCAAAGCTGATCTTCTTCCTTATTATGGCAAATGCGTGCAAAAAAGTAAAGCCATCCGCAACATGCCGCGAATAGCTTTACTTTAATTTAGAGCTTGCTCAGCTGCGGGCCCTGTGCGGTATCCTTGACCGCCCAGCCCAGTTCGGTCAGCTGTGCACGGATGGCATCGGCAGTGGCCCAGTCCTTGGCCTTCTTGGCGGCGGCACGCTTCTCTACCAGCTCAGTCACCTCGGCGGGCACCTCGTCCTTCTTGCGGTTGTACAGCAGGCCCAGTACGCCGGTGATCTCGTCGAACGCAGCGGCGGCGGTCTGCAGGGCATCCTTGGAGGAAACAGCCGACAGCGTGTTGATCTCCTTGACCAGATCGAACACGGCAGCCAGTGCATCCGGGGTGTTCAGGTCATCGTCCATGGCGGTGCAGAACTTGGTGCGGGCCTCGGCAGCCTTTTCCTTCAGGGTCTCGTCGGTGCCAAAGGTGTCCTTGGTCAGGGCAAAATCCAGATTCTCGCGGCAGGTGTACAGGCGCTCCAGGCTGTTCTTGCAGCTCTCGATGAGGTCCACGGTGTAGTTCAGCGGCATCCGGTAGCCTGCGGTCAGCATGAAATAGCGGATGGGTTCGTAGCCGTAGACATCCGCCACGTCCCGCACGGTGAAGAAGTTGTGCAGGCTCTTGGACATCTTCTGATTGTCCACGTTGATGAAGCCATTGTGCATCCAGTAGCGGGCAAAGGTGCAGCCGTTGGCGCACTCGCTCTGTGCGATCTCATTCTCGTGGTGGGGGAAGATCAGGTCCTGACCGCCGCAGTGCAGATCAATGGTCTTGCCCAGATGGGTGCGGCTCATGGCGCTGCACTCGATATGCCAGCCCGGACGGCCCATGCCGTAGGGGCTTTCCCATGCAGGTTCACCGGGCTTTGCGGCCTTCCACACGGCAAAGTCTGCGGGGTCCTCCTTCAGGTCGTCGTCCATCTGGCTGCGCAGCTCACGGTTGCCGCTCTCCAGATCGTCCAGCTTCAGGTGGCTCAGCTTGCCGTACTCGGGATCGCTCTTCACCCGGAAGTACACATCGCCGTTCTTGGCAACATAAGCGTGGCCGGAGTCGATCAGATCCTTCACGATATCCAGGATCTGCTGGATGTGCTCGGTAGCCCGGGGCTGGACGGTGGGCTTTTTGCAGTTGAGGCCGGCGGCATCCTTGAGGTACTCAGCCTCAAAGCGCTGAGCGACCTCCTTCATGGAGGTGCCCTCTTCCTGTCCCTTCTTAATGAGCTTATCGTCGATATCGGTGATGTTGGAAACATAGAACACCTTGTTGCCGCGGTACTCAAGGTAGCGGCGCAGGGTATCGAACACGATCAGCGGGCGGGCGTTGCCGATGTGGATATAGTTATAAACGGTAGGGCCGCAGACATAGATGCGGTATTCACCGGGCACCTGCGGCACGAATTCTTCTTTCTGGCGGGTCAGCGTATTGAAAATCTGCATGGCTGTTTCTCCTTTTTTACTTTTTTCATTATAACGGTGTACAGAAGGGAAGTCAAGAAAAAACGACCGCTCCCGGCGCATTCTGCACACCGGAAACGGTCGTTTTTCAAATCAGGAGCTTAGCCGGGATACCGGCTCACTTCCAGCAGCTCTTCTGCACGCTTCACCTGCTCCGCGGTGGGCGGCACGGCGTCCGGCAGTGGATAAGGGATGCCCAGCTTCTGCCACTTGAACAGGCCCAGCGTGTGGTAGGGCAGCACCTCCACCCGCTGCACCGTTTTCAGGCTGCGGATAAAGTCTGCGGTCCTGCGCAGGCCCTCCTCGTCGTCGGTCAGGCCGGGCACCAGCACATGCCGGATCCACAGCGGGATGCCGAGGTCAGAAATATGCCGCGCCATCGCAAGGATGTTGGCATTGTCTTTGCCGGTGAGCTGCCGGTGGCGTTCCGGGTCGATCTCCTTCAGGTCGAGAATGACCAGACTGGTGGACTTCATCAGCCGGTCGAAACCGGCCAGATAATCCGGGTCATCGGGCCGGAAGGGCTGCCCGGCGGTATCCAGAGCCGTGTGCACGCCTTTGGAGCGGGCCAGCTCGAAGAATGCCGTCAGAAACTCCATCTGGCGCAGCGGTTCACCGCCGCTGACCGTGATGCCGCCCTTCTTGCCCCAGTAGTTGCGGTAGCGGTAGACCCGCTGGAACAGCTTTTCTGCCGTCCATTCCTCGCCGCCCTCCGCAGCCCACGTTTCCGGGTTGTGGCAGTATTTGCACCGTAGGGCACACCCCTGCAAAAACACCACAAAGCGCACACCGGGGCCGTCCACAGAGCCGAAGGATTCCAGCGAGTGGACATAGCCGATGGGGTTACAGGGCTGCATGGCAGGTGCGGGAGATAACGTCCATCTGCTGCTCACGGGTCAGGTCGATGAACTTGACGGCGTAGCCGGAGACGCGGATGGTGAAGTTGGCGTACTCCTCCTTCTCGGGGTGCTCCATGGCATCCAGCAGCTTCTCCTTGCCAAAGACGTTCACGTTCAGGTGGTGTGCGCCCTGATCGAAGTAGCCGTCCATGACCTGTACCAGATTCTCCACCCGCTCGCCTTCGCTGTGGCCCAGAGCGTCCGGGTTGATGGTCTGGGTGTTGGAAATGCCGTCCAGTGCCCAGTGGTAGGGCAGCTTTGCCACCGAGTTCAGGGAAGCCAGCAGGCCGTTCTGCTCTGCGCCGTAGCTGGGGTTTGCACCGGGAGCAAACGGGGTGAATGCGGCACGGCCATCGGGCAGAGCGCCGGTGTACTTGCCGTATACCACGTTGGAGGTGATGGTCAGGATAGAGGTGGTAGCCTCAGAGTTGCGGTAGGTGTGGCGCTTCTTGATCATTTCCAGGAAGGTGCGCAGCAGCCACACGCCGATCTCGTCGGCGCGGTCATCATCGTTGCCGTACTTGGGGAAGTCGCCCTCGGTCTCAAAGCCGGTGGCAAGGCCGCTCTCGTCACGCACTACCTTCACCTTGGCGTACTTGATGGCGCTCAGGGAGTCGATGACGTGGGAGAAGCCTGCAATGCCGGTGGCAAAGGTGCGGCGCACGTCGGTGTCGATAAGGGCCATCTCGGCTTCCTCGTAGTAGTATTTGTCGTGCATATACTGGATCAGGTTCAGCACATTGACGTACAGGCCAGCCAGCCAGTCCAGCATCTGGACATACTTGGGCAGCACCTCGTCGTAGTTCAGGTACTCGCTGGTGATGGGGGCATAGTTGGGGCCGCACTGCTCGTGGCTCTTCTCGTCCACACCGCCGTTGATGGCGTACAGCAGGCACTTGGCAAGGTTGGCGCGGGCACCGAAGAACTGCATCTCCTTGCCGGTCTGGGTGGCAGACACGCAGCAGCAGATGGAGTAATCATCGCCCCAGACGGGCTTCATCACGTCGTCGTTCTCGTACTGGACAGAGCTGGTATCGATGGACACCTTGGCGGCATATTTCTTGAAGCTCTCCGGCAGGGCGGAGGAGTACAGAACGGTCAGGTTCGGCTCCGGTGCAGGGCCCATGTTTTCCAGCGTGTGCAGGAAGCGGTAGCAGTTCTTGGTGACCATGCTGCGGCCATCCATGCCGATGCCGCCCACTTCCAGCGTTGCCCACACGGGGTCGCCGGAGAACAGCTGGTTGTAGCTGGGGATGCGGGCAAACTTGACCATGCGGAACTTCATGACCATGTGGTCGATCAGCTCCTGAGCCTGGGTCTCGGTCAGGGTGCCGTTGTCCAGATCGCGCTGGATGTAGATATCCAGGAAGGTGGAGATGCGGCCCACGCTCATGGCAGCGCCGTTCTGGGTCTTGATGGCGGCCAGATACCCGAAATACAGCCACTGGCAGGCTTCCTTGGCGTTCTTTGCAGGCTGAGAGATATCATAGCCGTAGGCCTCGGCCATCTTCTTCATGCCCTTCAGGGCACTGATCTGGCGGGCGATTTCCTCGCGCAGGCGGATCACGTCGTCGGTCATGGTGCCGTCGCCGCAGTTGGCGAAGTCCTCCTGCTTGAACTTGATCAGTGCATCGATGCCGTACAGGGCCACGCGACGGTAGTCGCCCACGATGCGGCCGCGGCCGTAGGTGTCCGGCAGGCCGGTGATGATGTGGGTATGGCGGGCCGCCTTCATCTCAGGGGTGTAGGCATCAAACACAGCCTGATTGTGGGTGCGGGTATAATCGGTAAAGATCTTGTGCAGCTCGGCGCTGGGCTGGTAGCCGTAGGTGGTGCAGGCCTGCTCTGCCATCTTGATGCCGCCGTAGGGCATGAAGGCGCGCTTGAGGGGCTTGTCGGTCTGCAGACCCACGATCTGCTCCAGATCCTTCAGGCTTTCATCGATATAGCCGGGGCCGTAAGCAGTCAGGCTGCTGACCACTTCGGTCTCCATATCCAGCACGCCGCCCTTGGCGCGCTCGGCCTTCTGCAGCTTCTGCAGGGCACCCCACAGCTTGTCGGTCGCCTCGGTGGGGCCGGCCAGAAAGCTTTCGTCGCCGTCATACGGGGTGTAGTTCTTCTGGATGAAGTCGCGCACATTGACTTCTTCTTTCCAGATACGGCCCTCAAAGCCTTCCCACTGTTCAAAATTGATCATTGGAACCTCCTTGCTCCATTACGCAGTTAGCGTTTTCTAACTAATGAGCCTTTGAAAAACCGCTCTGTATGGCGGCTTTCTGGGGGCAAAACGGTCTTGAACTGCCGATTGTGGCAGCCCCGACTACAAGGTGTAGACAAAAATGAAAACCTGCCCACAAAATCTTGCGTTATTATAATAGCAAGAACCACTTTAAAAAGCAATAGATAACAAGTGGGTTTTCTTCCAAAGCAAGGGGGCTTTCTTTGGGCAGAATGTAGAAAAAACGCCGAAATCCCGGCGGTGCACCTATTTTGCGAAAAAAATCGCAAAATAAGGGTTGACAAGACTAACCGGCTGTGGTATTCTGTTCTCGCAACGAGGTTAGACAAATCTAACCACGTTGCACCAGAAAAGCGGAAGCCTCTGCAAGGGCTTCTGCGAAAACCGGATCCGCCATGGCAGAGCTGCGGAGCTGTGTCAGGTGATCCCCAAGTTTGTCGTGGCGAGGCCACTCCATCTTGCTTACGCAAGACCGCTTTGTGGCTTAAAAGCCCCACTGGGGCTTTCATTGCTGCGCAAACGCCAATTCCTCCATTCCATTCTCTTTTTTCAAGTGAGCTGTGGTTTTAGTTTGCTCCCACGGCTCGATGCGCGGCATTCGGTGTGATTGGTACCGCACCGTGTGCAAAAGAAACAAAAACGGGACATGCAGCTTGACCACCTGCATGCCCCGATTTTTGTTTTTAACTCCTTCAGTCATGGCTGACACCATGCCAGCTCCCTCAAAGAGGGAGCCCTTGGCAGTGCGGAAAACTTTACAGTTTTGCCAAAGCCTCCCTCACTGAGGGAGGTGGATGCGAGTGCAGCGAGCAGACGGAAGGAGTTTTACTTCACGATTTCCGCCAGCTTTTGATACACTTCCTCCGCGCCGCCCTTGGGTTCTTTGATCTTTACGAACTGGCTGTTGACAATGGCGGTGCCATCGGAGTAGACGGTGAACAGGAGGTTATTGTTCTCGGCATCATCGTAGTAGCTCACGGTGACGGAATCCACCGGGTATTCGTGGCTGTAGGAGGAATACTGCTGGTTGAACCGCCTGACACAGGTAAGGCCGGAGAGCACATTTGCGATCTGCTGATAGGCCGGATCGTCGGCAGAGAGCAGCTGAACGTCCATCTCTGCGGAGCGGGCAAAGTTCTGAATGTGCTCCACCCGGACACTGGCCTGTGTGCTGGCCTCAATGCTGGATGCAAGGTCGATCCGGGCAGAGGGAAGGATGAGCACCAGCGCCAGCAGGATGAGCAAAACGATGCTGAACCGGGACAGAATGCCTTTTTCCTTCATAAGAATTATGCCTCCTTTGGCAGCTCCGCTCCCATTTGGCCCAGATGCCGCTGGGCAAAGAAGAAACCCACGGCGCTGGCGGCAAATACCACATAATAGCTGGCGATGCGGTAGAGCATCATCACGCTCATCACCTCGCCGCGCTCCAGAAAGCTGCCGAACACCAGCAGGAATGCCGTCTCGATGGAGCCCATGCCGGCCACATTGGGCAGGGCGTTGGACAAAAACAGCATCAGGCTGGTGAGCAGCTGCACCTGCAAAAAGCTCAGAGGGGAAAGCCCCATGAACCGGATGCACAGGTAGGGCAGGCAGAACAGCCCGAACAGCTTGACCGCCTGCAATGCCAGAATTTCAGCGCAGCGGGGCTTATCTGCCAGCAGACGGCGGCTCTCCTCGCCCAGAACATCCAGCTGCTGCTGCCAGTCGGCGCGGCGCTGCTGCCATTTTTCCGTTTTGGGCAGCAGACGCATCAGCCAGCGGGCAAGGTTCTGCACCAGCGGCGATACGCACACCAGCACCAGCACCACAATGATGGCCGCCACTACAGCGTATGCCATGGGCAGATAATTCATCACACCGGTGGTGTTGGCGGCAAGCCATCTGTGCTGAAACAGCAGCATCACCGTGGCATACAGCAGCACGGTGGTTTTGTGGAACACGTACTGCAGGGTCATCAGGCCCACGCCCGGGCCAACCGGCAGGCCGCAGCGGTGCAGATACCATGTCTGCACCGGCACTGCACCTGCGCCCAGCGTGACCACATTGCCAAAGGTGCCGCACCACGCGGTATCGATGCCCTGCCAGAGCCTGAAGCCCGGGATGCGGCTGCGCACGATGACCCACGCCACGCACCCCTCCAGCAGCGGGTAGCTGAGGCCGATGGCCAGCACCACCAGCACCTGCCATGCGGACAGCTGCGAAAGCGCTGCGGTGATCTCGGCCCAGTTGTCCTTGAACAGCAGCACGATGATGCCGGTAAGTGCGGCGAGCACCAGCAGCGAGATCACTGTCTTTTTGCGGGAAGGTGCGGCAGAGGCGGGTTGGCTCATAGAGAGAACAGGCTCCTTTCAGGCGGAATGATTTGATAAAAGTATAACACACGCGGCCTGTGTCTTTGTGAACGGAACTGGAATTTTCTTGTGCAATTTTGATGGAATGATAAAAAGGCAAGGGCAGATGCGCGCATCGACCCTTGCCTTTATCTTGTTTTTAGTCTGTTGATTCGTTCACCAGCCGTGTCAGGGTGGCAACATAGGCTTCGTTGGAATAATATTTCTCGTACATTTTCCGGCAGTCAGCTTTCATGGCGGCCAGCTGTTCCGGATGCAGGATAGCATGCTCCAGCACCTTTGCCAGCTGATCCGGGTCGTCGTCTTTGTACACAAAGCCGTCCACGCCCTCGGTGATCAGCCCGGCGGTGCCGGTGTGCTCCGACACGATGGAGGGCTTGCCGAAGATCAGGCCCTCGGTGACGAAGGTTGGCATGGGATCATCGCGGGAAGCGCATACCACGCAGGTGCACTGATCCATCAGGGATTTGATCTCGGGCCGTTCCAGACGCTTGCGGTAGAAAACGGTGTCCGGGTAGTCCTCCACCAGTGCATCCACGGCGTTCTTCAGGCTCTTGTCCGCCGCCTTGCCCACGAACAGGAAAGCAGCCTTCTGGCGCACCTCGGGCTTTAGCAGGCGGATGGCGTTGCAGAAAATATCCTGACCCTTGCGCGGCTCAAAGGAACCTACGGTCACGAACAGCGGCCTGCCGCCGGCATAGCTGATATCGTAGGGCGGGAAGCTTTCCTGCGCATAGTCCGGCAGACCGTAGATCAGCTGTTCAATGCTGAAGTCCGGCCGCACCGAGTGCATGGCGGCAGTGGCGTGGGAGCCTACGGCGCACACATGCACATTGGAGCCCAGTGTTTTGGGAATCTTGTGCGCAATGAATGGGTAGCCTGCAAAGGCATCGTGCAGCCACCACAGCACCGGCACGAAGGAGCCGTTCAGGGTGCTCACGGCGGCAGCCTCTACCACGGTGTTGGCCAGCACAAAATCGGCACTGGTGGCAAGGCCCCACAGCGACGAGTTCATCACGCAGTCGCTGCGGGTCACTACGGCGGCACCGGCATCCAGAAACAGCGGCAGCGAGCCGTCGTCCGCAGGGCCAAGCACCACCACTTCAAAGCCCATGCTGCGCAGCACCGGCACGGCACTTGTCAGCACGATGGGCGCACCGGTCATGGTCAGCTCGTGGCTCAGGATCAAAGCACGCTTTCCGTCTGCAGAGAACACATCGTCGGCACACAGCTCCCGCCGGAAGTGCAGCAAAGACTGCGGGATACGGTGGCAGTTTTCCGCCATGGCGGTGGCAAGGCGCAGCAGCTCGGTCACGCTGTCCCTGCCGCGCGCAGCGGCGCGCACCCGGTCCAGAAGCTTCCGCGATACCATGGCGCAACGGCTGCACGGGATGTGCTGGGTGCTCAGATAAAGGGCGGTGGAGCCATCGAAGCCAAAGGCGGCATCACACACCACAAAATCGGCACCGGTGCGCAGGGCGGCGGCAAAATAGGTCAGGGCGGTGGAGGTGCACTCCAGATCTTCGCTGACCAGCAGCACGCCCTCCACCGAGTCGGTCAGGGCGGGGGCCAGCTCCGTCACCAGCCGGAACTTGCGGTGCAGCTGGTTTTCCAGTGCGTGCTCCAGCGCCTGATGACGGCCCGGTGCATACACCAGCAGATAGGTGCTCTGGGTATCGGTATAAACCTGCTTCGTCAGCTGCTTACGCTGCAGGGTGCTGTAACTGCTGTACATGTTGACAACTCCTTTAGCGATCCGATTCAGCCGCGCAGCAGGCGGCGCAAAGCACGCAGCGGTGCGGTAAGCCGCCAGCTGCTGCTCTCGTACAGGTTTTCCAGCGAATCTTCATAGGCAGCACGGCTGTTCTGCAGTTCCGTCAGCTGATTGTTCAGCCGGGTGTTCTCGGCAAGGGCGGCCTGCAGCTGTTCCAGAACATCGTTCTTTTCGGCCTCAGCATGCAGCTTGATGGTATTCAACGCGCTGAGCAGGGCCTTGCCGGGCTGCTCGTGCTGGAAGCGGCCCAGTGGATAGTAATGATAGGTCACGGCAAACTTCATCCCGGCCGCAAAGGGCACGGTGCTGCACACGGTCAGGTTGGGGTCCACATCCAAAAACAGCAGGCAGTCTTCCTGCAGCCGGATGCCGTTCATGGCGCGGCATTCCAGCCGCTCGTCCGAGATGCTCAGGTCAGTCACGCAGCAGGCCAGCTCACCGGGGTCCAGCCGCAGCGCACGGGCATCCGTGGGCAGGGTGAACACCGCAGAGACCTCGTGGGTCAGTTCGTCGTAGGCATCCTCGGCAACGGTCAGGCATTCCCGCGGGGAATAGCCGGAGCCGGAATCGTAGAACAGCTGCGGCAGGGTCAGGGCGGCAGGCTCGTTGTCGCTGCCGTGCCTTGCCAGTGCGGCCTGATAGTTCAGCACCTGTTGTTCCAGCTCCAGACACCGCTGTGCCAGCCGGGATACACCTTCGTCAGAGAGCTTGAGCTGCTGTTCCAAGTCAGCAGCGCGGCTGCGGGCCGCAGCAAGGGTCTCGGGGACATCGTTGTTCATAACCGGATTCTCCTCTTACTTTTATGATGGCTGCACCGCAGCAGCCGGAAAAACATGTCAGTGCCGGGAGGTATAGTGCACGGCGGGCGTTCTGCGCTGTGCAGGGAAAAATCGGATGATGAGTGCGCGGCGTACACGCAGCAGCTCACACACCAGCCAGATAGAGCCCAGAGAGATGGCATATTGCAGCCACATGCCCAGCACCGGCTGCGCAGAGAACTTTGCTACCATCAGATACCACGGAATAGCGATGATCTCCACGGTATGTACGCAGAAAATGTTCAGCGAACGGCGGCCCACCGCTTCCAGAAAGTGCACGATGGGGCCATGGCCGCGGCTGAGCCGCATGAACAGCCGGATGAAAAGCAAGCCTGCAGCACCGTCCAGAAAGATGCTCAGCGGCCCCAGTGACCACTCGGCCAGCGAGATGCAGTCGGTGGTGCGGGTAGCAAGAGCGCCTACGGCAATGAGTGCTGTGGCGGCCAGCAGCCCGGCAAAGACCTTGGGCGGCAGGGGCTCGTCCAGCAGATGCTTCTTTTTGGCAAGGAAGCCGATATAGAGGTAGGGCACCACCACGGCACCCTGGATCAGGCAGAAGGGCAGCTCCCACACAAGGCTCGCGCCCCAGCCCAGCAGGACGCAGCCTGCCACAGCCCATGGAACATAGCGCTCCGGGAAGATGTTCAGGATCACATCCAGCAGCACCCAGCCTACAATCAGCGCCAGCAGATACCACATCGGCCCGCAGGAGAAGAACTCCTGCCCGAAATACTCGGCCGTGTGGGGCAGGCCCAGCAGAAAGCCGCCGGTGACCTTGATAGACTCGCCGATGGTGCCGGGCAGGTACTGGAACGTCTTATAATGAATGATAAAGTGCAGCACGCAGGTGAACAGCGCCGTGTAAGCATAGGGTTTGAGCAGGCTTTTGAGCTGCTGGTGGATGCACTTGTGGATAGAGCGCTTGCGGAAGCCGTAGCCGCTGGCAATAAAAAAGGCGGCCATCAGCGCTTCGCGGTAGATGAAGGGGAAAAACGCGGTCAGGGACAGGCCGCTGACCGCCTGCATGGGATAAAGCTCGGCGGTATGCGCAAAAACGATGGTCAGCATACCGGCACCCTTGAGCATGTCGAACATGCCGATGGAGCTGGCGGTGCGGGGCTTGGTTCCTTCCATGGAGGTTCCTTCCTTGCGCGGGACATTCCATCAGAGCCGGACGCCGCACAATGCGTAGATTTTGAATGAAAAAGATAAAATTTTGTATGGATATGAACCCAGTATAATGCTTTTTGCACAGACTGTCAATTTTGAATTGCGGTCCGGCGGGCGGGGACACATTGCAGCCTGCAATAAAAGCATAGCACAGGCAGGGTGGCTTCGCAACGAAAGGCAGAATTTACATCTGGAAACGACATGATATGCAAGATTTTATTGTCAATGTTTGGAATTAAATGTTGCAAAACTCTTGCATTGACACGGGCCTTATTGTATACTGGGCACAGTTGGAAATGACTGGAAGGATCTGTGTTGGCCTACACAGGAGCGCCGGATCGGATGATAAAAATGGAGGAAAAAATGATTACATCGCTGTATCAGTCACTTTGCAATATGGAAACCAACATTGCAGACCGTGTGGCTCTGCGCTGGTATGATGAAAAAAAGCAGGGCGTGGCCGAGGTGCACTACGCACAGTATGCCCAGGATCTGCGCCGGTTCGTGGCGTTCCTGCGTGCAGAGTATGGCGATGTGCGCGGCAAGCGTGTGGCGATCCTGGCCCGCAACAGCTACCAGTATGTCATCTGCATGTACGGCACGGTCATTGCCGGAGCCGTGGCTGTGCCGCTGAACCTTGGCAAGGACTGGGATGCTATCTCCTATGAGCTGGGCCTCACCGAGCCGGTGTGCATCCTGCAGGATGGCGAGTTCGCGGAGCGGGAGCCTGCCCTCGCTGAGACCTACGGCAGCATCCTGAAGCCCATGGATGTCTTTGCGGCCTATGAGCCTGCCGAGGACGTGACCGAGGTGGAGGACCTCTCTGCTCTGGCCTTTATCATGTTCACCTCCGGCACCACCGGCCGCAGCAAGGGCGTTATGCTGAGCCAGAAGAACCTGTTCAGCGCCATGCCGGCTTTTCTGGACCCCTTTGACGATGTGAAGAAGTACACGGGCTGGAATACCGACGAGTTCTCGTCCCTGTCCGCCCTGCCCATGTTCCACATCTCCGCCATGACCAGCCTTGTTTCGTGGAGCATCACCGGCCACTCCATCAACCTGTGCAACAACCTGAAGTATTTCTACCGTGATCTGGGTGCCATGCACAGCGAGGTGATGGCAGTGGTGCCGGTGCTGCTGAAGAGCATCTACAGCGACGTGATGAAGGGCCGCCGCGACCGCCTGAACGGCCTGTGCGTGCTGACCTGCGGCGCTGCCATGTTTGACCCCAAGATTCTGAGTGATATGATGGAGAAGGGCTTCTTTGTGGCCCAGATGTACGGCCTGACCGAGACCTGCGGCGACGGTGCATGGAACTCCTCGCAGGAGGCAAAGTACCTGACCAGCGTGGGCCATGTGGACCTCAGCTGTGAATACAAGCTGGACGACGGCGAGCTGTGCATGCGGGGCGACCCCATCATGCTGGGCTACTACAAGGACCCGGAAGGCACTGCAGAAGTCATCGATGCAGACGGCTGGTTCCATACCGGCGACATTGCCCGGGTGGAAGAGGACGGCTACATGTACCTGACCGGCCGCAAGAAGAACGTGATCATTCTGGACAGCGGCGAGAACGTGAATCCCGAGGAGCTGGAAAAGCTGCTGGTGCCCTGTGCGGACATTCAGGAGTGCATCGTGAAGGAAAAGGACAAAAAGATCTGTGCCCTCATCTACTGTGACCCTGCAAAGCAGGATGCGGTGAAGGAGTTCGTCACCGGGGTCAACCGCGGCCTGCCGCTGTACAAGCGCATGGTGACGGAGTTCAGCGCACAGCCGCTGCCCCGCAACGCCATGGGAAAACTGCTGCGCTGAACACGGGAGGAAACAGAACAATGCGTAAGATCAGAGTGCTGGATAATGTCTACGACCTTATCACCATCAACATGGAAGACTGCTTCAAGGATAATGTGGCCTTCCGCTTCTACGACACCGCAAACGATGCCGTGACCACCATCCTCTATAAGGATTATGTGCAGGATATCCGCAAGGCGGTGAATTACTTCCAGTCCACCATCCCGGAGATCAAGGGCAAAAAGATCTGCCTGCTCACCAAGAACAGCTACGAGTATGCCGTGAACACCTTTGGCGTGGTGGCGGCCGGTGCGGTGCTGGTGCTGCTGAACCAGCGCAAGAGCTGGGACGAGCTGAGCTACGAGCTGGGCCTTGTGGAGCCGGATGCCATCCTGACCGACGGCGACGACTACGGCTTCAACGACCAGCTCAAGGCTGCCTACGGCGATATCCTCCGCCCCATGGATGGCTTCCGAAGCTATGAGCCTGCGCAGCTGACCCGCTGCATCGACCACGAAGCCCTGATGGTCCTGATGTTCACCTCCGGTACCACGGGCCGCAGCAAGGGCGTGATGCTGAGCGAGAAGAATTTCTTCTCGGTGATGCGTGCCCACACCCAGATCGGTGAGCACATGATGGCGTATAAGCACGAACCGGACCTCGTCATGAGCCAGTACACCGTGCTGCCCATGTTCCATCTGGGCGCGTTCATCTGCCTGTTCTCCTGGGCCCACGCAGGCTGGGCGCTGAACGTCAGCAGCGACATCCGCAACTTCTATAAAGAGGTAAAGCGGATGCCCAGTCAGGCCATGGCGGTGGTGCCGGTCATCATGAACTCGCTCCACCACGATGTGATGCGCGGCCGCAAGGACCGTCTGGGTGAGCTGTGGGTGCCCATCTGCTCCTCTGCCATGTTCGACCCGCAGGTGATGCTGGATATGGCGGAACACGGCATGTTCGTGGTGCAGACCTACGGCAGCACCGAGACCTGCGGCGACGGCATCATCAACTACGCACAGGACGCAAAGCACATCGGCGCTGTGGGTCAGGGCAACGATTATCTGGACTACAAGATCGCCGAGGACGGCGAGCTGTGCATGCGCGGCGACAGCATCATGCTGGGCTACTACAAGGACTCGGAGGCCACCGCCGAGGTCATTGACGCGGACGGCTGGTTCCACACTGGCGATCTGGCCCGCAAGGACGAGGACGGCTACTATTTCCTGACCGGCCGCAAGAAGAACCTCATCATTCTGGACAGCGGCGAGAATATCAACCCCGAAGAGCTGGAAGGCATCGTGGGCAAGTGCGAAGCCGTGAAGGAATGTATTGTAAAAGAAATGGGCAAGAAGATCGGCGTGGTGGTCTATTGCGACGAGGACAAACAGCAGCAGGTGCGGGACTTTATCACCGAGGCAAACCGCACCCTGCCGCTGTACAAGCGTATGAGCGCAGTGGAGTTCAGCACCGAGCCGCTGCCGCGTAACGGTGCAGGCAAGCTGCTGCGCCAGTGATACGGATGCGATCGAATGCCCGGATGCATAAATGGGCCGGCAGACCGGCAGACTGAAAACAGGAGTTCCGACAAAAAACAAAGCTTTGTTGGCGGAACCCTTGCGCACAGGAGAGAATCAGGGTATTATTATGGAAAGGCACAGGAGATTGTGCCTATTATCCGTCACGGAAAGGAAGAAAATTTCTATGGAACGAGCAGAGATCATTTCCCAGATCCTGGCCATCCTGGAGGATGTTGCCGAGGTCTCTCCCGAAGATGTGAATGAGAACAGCGTCCTGATGGACGATCTGGATCTGTCCTCAATGGAGATCCTGACCATTGTGGCAGACCTCGAGGAGACCTTCGGCCTGCGCATCCCTGAAAAGGAGCTGCGCAACTTTGTGACCATAGGGGATCTGGTGGATTATCTGGCGGCAAACGCGGGGTAACAGTTCATGAATGAGTCGCAGCGCTCGACGGAGTACATCTTTCAGGGAACGATGTACTTCTTCCGTCGGGAGAAGATCCTGTGCCGGTACCAGTTTGCGCTGCAGGATGCGGTGGAACCCGCTCTTTTGCAGCGCGCACTGGAGGCGGCGCTTTCGGCCGCACCGTACTATCGGGTACAGCTGGTGCAGGAAAAGCGGAGCTTTTTTCTGGAGCCGAACCCGAACCCCTGCCTTGTGTATCAGGGCAGTGCACAGCGCGATATCCCGGAGGAAACGAACGGCTATCTTTTCAGCGTGAGCTGTGAGGGGAACACCGTCTATTTTGACTGGTATCATTTCCTCATGGACGGCCACGGGGTGTCGCCCTTCCTCACCCGCATTCTGGAACAGTACTGCAACCTGCGCTATGGCACGGCGTTTGAAAACACGCCCATCGTGTGCAGCCCGGCCTATGACATCGAGGCCATGATGGAAAAATACCCATCCCCTACAGCCACCGAGAGCACGATGCAGAGGGATGTGGTGCAGACCTACGAGGGCAGGATGCGCCGCACTCAGGTGCGGCTGACCAAGCAGAGCCTTGTGGACCGGGCAGTGGAGAACGGCGTCAAGCCCTTTACAGCGCTGGCCGGTCTGCTGAGCCTTGCGCTGCGCAGCTATCTGGGCAAAGACGAGATCCAGTATTCCTACTCGGCAGATACCCGCAGGGAAGCGGGCGTGCCGGATGCCCTTTACAACTGCGTGTGCTCCTTCCAGAGCGGCGTGAAGCTGAACGATGACACCCGCCTTGCGGACATCGTGCCGGAAATGGATGCCGAGGTGCTCCGCACCCTGCAGCCGGAGGCAAAGCTGCGCCAGATGGTCCAGCAAATGAGCTGGGTGTACAAGGTAGACCAGCAGAAAGCGCCCCTGCGCATCAAGCAGAGGGTGTTCCAGATGGGTGAGTACATCAGCGGTGTCCCGGCGGATTTCTGGCTCAGCTATCTGGGCAATCCGCTGCTGCCGGCTACGCCGGAGCTTGAGCAGTACACCAAAGACTTCAACGTCTGGGTCCCGCCGGATGGCGGCTCCATGGGTGTGGAAGCCTCCAGCCTGAATGGCATCATCACCCTGTGCATCGAGAACAAGGCCGAAATGCCAGGCCTTGCCGGGATGATCCGCACCGCCTTTGAAAAAGAGGACATCACGGTGCTGGAAGCCGTGGATCTGGATACATAAGTGCAGAACATAAAAAGCACTCTTTCCGGGCAGGAAAGGGTGCTTTTTTGCGTCTTATTCGGTCCGTGCAGGCCGTGTGGTCACCTCGCCGCAGCGCAGAGTCTCCTGTCGGCCGTTCTCCCTCTGGATGACCAGCCGCCCTTCCTCGTCGATGGCAAGGGCCTTTGCGGCGTAGGTCTCGGTCTCGGCGCACACCGTCACCCAGTGGCCGGGCACAAAGCACCGGGCGCGGTACTCATCCAGACAGTCAAACGCCGGGCAGAGGGCCAGCAGCTCCCGGGCAATGGCCCCGGCCAGTGCGGCCCGGCTCACCGGGGCAGGCCCGCCGGGGTACAGGCTCCCAGCTTTGCGGGCCAGCTCCTCCGGCCAGTCGGCAGCGGTGGAGGTAAGGTTCAGCCCGATGCCGACCACCAGCCATTCCAGCTGTCCGCTCTCCAGGTCGGTCCCCGCTTCGGTCAGGATGCCGCAGACCTTTCTGCCCTGATAGTACAGGTCGTTGACCCACTTGACGGCAAGCTCCAGCCCGCAGAGCTTTTTCACGGCACGGCAGACCGCTACCGCGGCGCTGATGGTAGCGGTCTGGGCATTGGCGGCGGGCATTTCCGGGCGCAGCAGCACCGAGCAGTAAACGCCCTTGCCTGCCGGGCTTTCAAATCTCCGGCCCAGCCTGCCGCGTCCGGCGCTCTGGTGAGCGGTGAGCACCAGCGTGCCATGGGGGGCACCATCCAGCGCCAGCAGCTTTGCCGTGCGGTTGGAGCTTTCCAGCGTGTCATATAAATAGATGGGTGCAGGGTAGTCCCCGATGGCTTCGGTGCAGAACGGGTCACCGCCTGCCAGCCGGTAGCCCCGGCGGGGCGCAGCTTCCAGCGCGTACCCTTGGGCCGTGAGGGACGCAGCGGCCTTGTGCACGGCAGCGCGGCTCACGCCGAGGGCCTCGGCCAGCTGCTGGCCGGAAACGTAGCTGCCCCCGGCAGCGGAAAGTGCCTGCAAAAGTGCCTGACGGGTACTGATAGCCATGGCCGAATGCCTCCTTTTGTGCTATACTACTTCTATTGTATCATAAAAATAAAAGTTTTTGCAGGATTTTGAACGGCTGTTTCGTATGAATGTGCAGAAGGGCAGCGCAGGGGCTGCACTTCGTCGGACCGGGACGAAACTGAAAGGAGGTGGGCAGGCCGTTGACGACCTTGGAATTCAGCGCGATGGTGCAAAAATACCAGTCGCTCGTATATACGGTCTGCCACCAGCTGGTGCCGGATGCCGGCGATGCGCAGGACCTGACGCAGGAGACCTTTCTGGCGGCATGGCGGGCCATTGACCGCTGTCCGTCCGGGTTTGAAAAACAGTGGCTGGCACGCATCGCTGCCAACAAGGCAAAGGACTATCTGCGCAGCGCATGGGTGCGCAGGGTGAACATTCCCGGCGACGATGTGCTGGCGCTGGAAGGTGCGCCGCCCGGCACCCAGCCGGAACAGCAGGTGCTGGATGCTCTGGGCGAGGAAGAACTCACCGCCATGATCCTGGACCTGCGGGAGCCCTACAGAACGCCTTGCCGTCTGGTGCTGCTGGAACAGCACACCATGGCCGAGGCGGCACAGCTGTGCGGCCGTCCGCCCAAGACGGTGGAAGCACAGATCTACCGGGCAAAAAAGATGCTGGCACAGCAGATACTACAGCGTGAAAACGATGGAAAGGAGTGCGTACATGGAACTGTTTGACAAAAACGGCTGCCTGACCGACGAAGGCCTACAGGCCCTGCAGGCAGGCGGGCTGGATGAGCTGGGCCGGCTGGAAACCGCCGAGCATTTATCCTACTGCGATAAATGCATGGACCGCTACACTGCTCTGCTGACGGCAGATGCGCTGGAAACGCCGCCGCACTCCGCGCACAAGGCGGTGATGGCCGCCATTTGGGTGCGGCTGATGCAGAACACATGGGGCCGTGCCGCAGTGGCCGGTGTGGCGGCGGTGCTGGCCTTTACCATGTGGCGCTCCGGCACCATAGACCAGCTGCTGAATTTCCGGCAGGAGCTGCACACATGGACACCGGAGACCAGCCAGAGTCAGACCGAAGAAGCCTTGCAGCTGGGCAAGCCGATGGAAGATGACCGACCGTCCGCCCAGCCGGAAATACTGGGAAAGCCAATGGATGACGACAAGCCGAAGCAGCAGGCTTCGCTGGCAAAAGCACTCAATGACCTGCTGTTCGGAGCCGGCGGCCCTGCAGCAGAAAAATACAAAAATTCGCCACTTGCAGATCAAACGAAATAAGGAGATCGATTATGATGAAAAACGGAATCCTGACCTTCCTCTTCGCCTTTTGCCCGGGCGCAGGCCAGATGTATCAGGGCTACATGAAGCGCGGCCTTTCGCTCATTACCATGTTCTGCGTGGCCTTTGGTGCGGGCACTCTGCTGGAAGTTTTGTATGTAGCCATGCCCATTGTGTGGATGTACAGCTTCTTTGACACCTTCAATCTCCGGGCGCAGATCGGCGCAGGCACCGCCCCGCAGGACGATTATCTGGTGCACATCAACTGGCACGACCAGCGCATGGAACAGTTCATGCTGGACAGCCACAAGCTGCTGGGTTGGGGCCTGATCGCGCTGGGCGCGCTGGTGGCCTACCAGAACATCCTTATGAACACGCTGGGGGATATCGTGTGGCGCTGGGGCCAGAGCAGCCCTTTCTTCCGTGCACTTTACCTGATGATGGATCAGCTGCCAGAGGTGGTGGTGTGCGTGGCCCTGATCATCTGCGGTGCGTGGCTGGTGCGCGGCCCCAAGGGCAGAAAACAGAAGCCGCAGAACGATGCCGAAGATGAAGATTTTACCGAGTATACTGCACAGGATGCGCAGGCAGAGCCGGAAGCAAAGGGCTTTGCCATGCCCAAGCTCTCGGCTCTGCTGGGCAAGCCCGTGACCCCGGACGATGAGACGGAGGATGCCGACGATGGACGAGACGAGAAATGATGCGCCGCTGACCGGTGAAGCACCGCAGCCTGCAAAACCGCAGCCGCTGCGCCGGGTGGGCAGCTTTACGCTGGGCGTATGCCTGATCGCAGCGGGCATCTTCTTTCTGCTTGCCTATTTTGTGCCGGGCTTTGACTGGCAGCTGGCGCTCAAGATCGCCCCAGCGGCAGGGCTGATCCTGCTGGGCGGCGAGGTGCTCTTTTTTGCCGCCCGCCCGGGCCGCTGGAAATACGATTTCTGGTCGGTGCTGATCTGCCTTGTGCTCATGGGCGGGTGCTTCTGTCTGTCGCTGCTGCCGGTGGTGTGGGATGAACTCGGCCCGGAGCGGAATCAGGCAAGCATGAAGCTGGGGCAGGAATATACGACAGAAGCCTATGACAAGATCAAACAAACAGCCCCGGATATCCGTGTGAAGAATATCAGCGGAAACGCCTACCTGTACAGCAGTGAGGCGAAAACGCTGCGGGATGTGAATGCCGGAAACGGCTATCTGAGCCTGACTGTGGAGCTGTTTGGCGGCTATGACAGCGTACAGGCCTTTGCGCAGGACTGCCGCAGCGTGACCGATGCCGTGCAGCAGTGCAGCGCACAGCCGGATGAACTGCGCATTACATGGTCGCCGGAGAACGACCCGGGCCAGAGTCTTGCCTCCGGCAGCCTGCAGAATGTGGAGCAGTACACGCTGGAACTGGAAGGCATCGCACAGCTGGACTGGACAGCAGAGCAGATGGCAAAGCAGACCGAGGTGCAGTATCTGCTGGACGAAGAAAACGAAAAACCGGCGGAGTCCGAAGCTTATTCTGAGGAAAGTTCGGAGCTGAGTAAGTGAAACAAAAAATGCTTCCGTGCGGCGCACGGAAGCATTTTTTTGTTGAAATCAGCCGAAAACTATGTTATGCTATCTCTGCTGCTGAAAGGCGGCGGGGCACTGCAAACAACGGCAGGCGGTTCGGCTCTCACTTCCGAAAGGAGGTGAGTACATGCCAATTACTTTGACATTCCACTTGTTTGGATTGACATTCACCATTCGCGTGAAAAAGTAAGAACCGCCACCCGGCACGGTGACGGTTCTCAAAAACTGTAAACCTTGAACTGGGGCCAACCGCTTGTCGCAGTGCCCTTTCTATAGACATTATAGCGAATCCCGGCAGAGCTGTCAAGCATCTGCCGGGATTCGTTTTATCGTAAAATTTACAGCTTTTTGCCGGTGAGCAGCTCGTAAGCCTCCAGATACTTGGCAATGGTCTTGTCGATCACGTCCTGCGGCAGATCGTAGTTGCTGTCGGGGTTGGCCTTGAGCCAGTCGCGCACGAACTGCTTATCAAAAGAGGGCTGGCTGTGGCCCGGCTCGTAGCCCTCCAGCGGCCAGAAGCGGGAGGAATCCGGGGTGAGCATTTCGTCGCCCAGCACCACGTTGCCGTTCTCATCCAGACCAAACTCAAACTTGGTGTCGGCAATGATGATGCCGCGGGAGAGAGCATACTCAGCACACTTCTTGTACAGGGCAATGGTGTAGTCGCGCAGCTTGGTGGCGTACTCCTCGCCGTGGCCGGGGAACTGCTTTTCCAGCACCTCGATGCTCTTTTCGTAGGAGATGTTCTCGTCGTGGTCGCCGATCTCGGCCTTGGTGGAGGGAGTGTAGATAGGCTCGGGCAGCTTGTCGGACTCCTTCAGGCCTTCCGGCAGCTGGATGCCGCACACCTTGCCGGTCTTCTGGTAGCTGGCCCAGCCGCTGCCGGTGATGTAGCCGCGCACGATGCACTCGATGGGCAGCATGGTCAGCTTACGGCACATCATGCTGTTGCCGTCGAACTGCGGCTGCTGGAAAAACTCCGGCATATCCTTCACGTCCACGCTCAGCATGTGGTTGGGCAGCAGATCGCGGGTGTAATCGAACCAGAACTTGCTCATCTGGGTCAGAACGGTGCCCTTTTTGGTGACCTTGTTTTTCAGGATGACATCAAACGCGGAAATGCGGTCGGTAGCAACCATGATGAGGCTGTCACCGTTATCATAGATCTCACGAACCTTGCCTTCTTTAATGGGCTTGAACTCAGTCATAATCAAACACTCCATTTTCCAATGCCGAAAAAGCGGCGGTGTATCTTACCTGATTATTGTACCATGTCTGCGGACAGTTTGAAAGAAACAGAATGAAAGGAAAATCAGGCCGTTTTTGCATTTTTCTCGTGAAAAATGTACGAAAAATAGAATCAAAATTCGGCGATTTGACGATAAAAGTCGTACTTTCACAACAATGAAGCACCTTTTTGTAAAATGTAGGCATGGACATTCCGGCGATTGTGCGGTATCTTATAATCAACAAATTAAAATAGGGAGGGTTTACTTATGGGCAGTTTTCCCAAAGATTTTCTGTGGGGCGGTGCCACCGCTGCCAACCAGTGCGAGGGCGCATGGCAGGCAGGCGGCAAGGGCCTTGCCACCGTGGATGTGACCCCGTTTGGCCCGGACCGCTTCCCGGTGGCGCTGGGTCGGCTGGAAATGCTGGAGTGCGACGACAAGCACTATTATCCCAGCCATGAAGCCATTGACCTGTATCACCATTATAAAGAGGACATCGCCCTCTTTGCCGAGATGGGTTTCAAGTGCTTCCGGCTGTCCATCGCATGGACCCGCATCCTGCCGAACGGCGATGATGCCCAGCCCAATGAAGAGGGCTTGAAGTTCTATGAGGATGTGTTTGATGAGTGCCACAAATACGGCATTGAACCGCTTGTGACCATCTGCCACTTCGATACCCCCATTGCCCTCATAAAAAAGTATGGCGGCTGGAAAGACCGCCGCATGGTAGATGCCTATGTGCACTACTGTGAAGTGCTGTTTGACCGCTACAAGGGGAAGGTGAAATACTGGCTCACCTTCAACGAGATCAACATGCTGCTGCATCTGCCCTTTACCGGCGCGGGGCTAGTGTTCTATCCGGGCGAGAATGTGCAGCAGGTGGAGTATCAGGCGGCACATCATGAGCTGGTGGCCAGCGCAAAGGCGGTCAAGCTGGCTCATGAAAAGATGCCCGGTGCCATGGTGGGCTGTATGCTGGCGGCAGGCCAGTATTACCCGCGCACCTGTGCACCGGAGGATATCCGTGCCGCACAGGAAGCGGACCGCGACAACTACTTCTTTACCGATGTGCAGGCCCGCGGTGCCTACCCGGTGTGGGCAAAAAAGCGGATGGAGAAGGCCGGCATCACCCTACACACCGAGCCGGGCGATGAGCAGGTTCTGAAAGAAGGCACCGTGGATTTTGTCTCCTTCAGCTACTATTCCAGCCGCTGCATCACCACGGATCAGGAGATCCTGGCAGAAGAAAAGGCCGACGGCAATGCGGTGCTGGAAGCTGTGAAGAACCCGTACCTCAAGGCCAGCGAGTGGGGCTGGGCCATCGACCCGGTGGGCCTGCGCGTGACGTTGAACACCATCTACGACCGGTACGAAAAGCCCATGTTCATTGTGGAGAACGGCCTTGGCGCGGTGGATACCGTGGAAGCGGACGGCTCCATCCACGACAGCTACCGCATCGATTATCTGCGCGCCCACATCGAGCAGATGGAAAAGGCCGTCAACGAGGACGGCCTGCCGCTGATGGGCTACACCACATGGGGTCCTATCGACCTTGTGAGCGCATCCACCGGTGAGATGAAAAAGCGCTACGGCTTTATCTATGTGGATAAGGACAACGACGGCAACGGCACACTGGCCCGCAGCCGCAAGGACAGCTTCTACTGGTACAAAAAGGTCATTGCTTCAAACGGCACCGACCTTGCCTGAAATTTGCGAAAAAATAAATTTGTGAGAAAGAATTGGAATTTATGACACCTGAGATCATTGCACACCGCGGCGCGTCCTATCTTGCGCCGGAAAATACCCTTTCTGCGTTCCGCAAGGCGATGGAGATCGGCGCGGACGGCGTGGAAATGGACGTACAGCAGACCAGCGATAAAAAGCTGGTGATCCACCACGATTTTGTCATTGACTGGCACACCGATATGCGTGGCCAGATCTATGACATGACCGAGGGCGAGCTGAAGGCGCTGGACTTTGGTAGCTGGAAGGATGTGAACTATCGGAACGAGAGGATCGCTACCCTGCAGGAGGCACTGGCTCTGTGCAGGGAAATGGAAGGTACCATCGTTCAGCTGGAAATGAAGGCCACCATCGATGACGACCCGGATTTTGTCCCCCGCGTGATCGAGGAGGTGCGTGCAGCAAACATTACCGACCGGCTGGTGGTGATCTCGTTCAACCACGACCTGCTGCGGCAGGCAAAGCAGCTGATGCCGGAGCTGAAGGTGGGCGTGCTGGTCTACGGTGCGGTGGAGACCATGGCGCTGCCCACTAGCACATGGGAAATGCTTGGCCTGCAGAACGGGCTGGAAGAGGATGATTTTCCACAGCTGCCGCCGCTGTCGGTGGAAAATGTGGATGACGAAAACTGCAGCTGGGCCCTGCGCTGGATGGGCAATCAGATCAGTATGCTGCAGGCGAACTTTCCGGGCAAGAGTCTGGTAGAGGTAGCCCAGCGCCTGCTGGAACAGCGGGACCCGGTAAAGTATGTGCAGACGCTGGACTTCAAGCCGGACTGGGTGAGCTGCGAATATCACACCGCTTACCAGCAGCCCAGCATGGTGCAGAAGCTGCATGATCTGGGCATCAAGGCGGCATATTGGACGGTGGACGGGGAACAGGCCGTGAAAGACCTTTGGCCCCTGCAGCCGGATGCCATCGTCACAAACCGCCCGGACCGTGTGCGGGAATGGATCTCTGAACTGGAAATGACAGAATAAAGGGCAGAAGCTGCATCCCTTCGGTGCGGCCTGATTCCCCAAGCAACATCTGAAAAGCAAACAGCGGACAGCCTGCAGGCCGTCCGCTGTTGTGCTATGCAAAAGATGTTATAAAATATATCCGAGGCTCCGCAGCACGAACAGCCAGAAGGTCAGGCTGAATGCGCTGAACAGGGTGGTGGTAACGCACACGCTGCCGGTAAGCACACCTTCGTGGCCCATCTGCTTTGCC
Organism: uncultured Faecalibacterium sp.; assembly: GCF_900066275.1. Taxonomy (NCBI): domain Bacteria; kingdom Bacillati; phylum Bacillota; class Clostridia; order Eubacteriales; family Oscillospiraceae; genus Faecalibacterium; species uncultured Faecalibacterium sp. The sequence continues at coordinate 29,714 of NZ_FMFG01000022.1, forward strand.
ATAACGTAGCACGCCGGGGTGGTGATGCTGCCCAGCATCACCAGCAGGGCCACCAGCTTTTCGTCGGTAAAGCCAAAGCGCACAGCCAGCGGCAGGAACAGCGCAGGCAGCACCATCAGCTTGACCACAGTAGCCACAGCAGTAGGCTTGAGGTATCCCAGAGCTTTTTGGCCCTTGAAGCCTGCACCAATGGCAAGCAGGGCCAGAGGGCTGGTCAGACCGGCCACGTTGGAAAGGGCCTTATCCAGCATGGCAGGCATGGAAATGTGCAGCATGCTCCACGCAAAGCCCGCTGCAATGCCCAGAAGGATGGGGTTCGTCAGGATGCCTTTCACACTCTTTTTGAGCTTTTCAGCCATATTGCCGGTCTGAGCCTGCGCAGTGGGCGCTTCCAGCATCAAAATGACCACTGCCATGATGTTATACAGCGGCACACTGCCAAGGATCATCAGGCTGGACATGCTGGCATCGCCGTAGATGCTCTGCAGAAAAGCCGAGCCGAGGATGGCAGCCGACGAGCGGTAACACACCTGAACGAACTCGCCCACAAGGCCGGTGCCCTTTAAAAACAGCTTTGCCAGCGCCCAGATCACAAGGATGCACGCCAGTGTGACCGCAAAGCAGAACAGCACATACCGGCCATCGAAGGTGGCACGGACATCGTTTTTGCCAAGGTCGCGAAACAGCTGCACCGGCAGTGCCACATAAAACACGAACTTGTTGGCCCCGGCCACGAACGCATCGCTCAGAAAACCGGTGCGGTGCAGCACATAGCCCAGCAGCATGATAAAGAACAGCGGCATGGTGCTGTTCATGCTGAACAGAAGATTTTCCAGCATGGCTCACACCCCGCCATGACGGCGCTGTTCCGCTGAAAGCTCCTGCTGCAAAGCAGCTTTGCGGTGGTCCAGCAGCAGGTCTTTGTTGTACTTGAAGTAGCGTTCGCAGCCGTTCTCGGTGAGGAAGGCGTGGGACACCGGGTTCACCGTCAGCTCGGTGACGAACACCACCATCTCCTGGCTTTCGGCAAAGGCCTGCTCCATAAAGTCGAAAGCGGCTTCCAGCGCGGCGCTGGCGGTCTGCTGGGCCTTTTCGCGCGCATCGGCAAGGGACTGGAACTGCCCGCGCAGCAGGTCGAAGGCTTCCTGTGTGCCGGCGGCGTTGGCACGGCGCAGTTCGCCTTCCCAGCCGCGCAGCACGGCCAGCACCTGCAGGCGGGTGGTCAGAGCATCTTTGCTCAGCAGCCCCGCCGCACGCTTTTGCTGTGTTTCGGTGTCATAATCCATGATCTGCTGGTGGAACATTTCTGCCGAGCCGTCCGGGATATCCTCCGGAACGGTGGCAAGGGCTTTTTTGGTCTCCCGCAGAAAGGCATAGCAGCTGTCGGCTACTGCATCTGCCTGACGGGAGGCCGTGAACCGGGTGCCGAGGCCTGCAAGGATCAGGCTGACCAGCGAAAGCCGCTCGTCGAAGGGGGCCTGCAGCAGCCGTGCGAACACGGCGGGCTTTGCCTGTCCGGCCAAGATCTCCTCTACGCCGTAGTCGTCGCGGTACTTATAGTAAAGGTCGAGGTAGGCGGAGAAGTCCTCTGCAATCTTCGGGTGCTGGATGTACTCGCGGATCAGGTCTTCATCGGCCTGCAGACCCAGTGTTTCGTAGGTGTCCAGCAGATTGGAAAGATCCTCCCAGCCGCGGGCGGTCACGAACTGGGTGCCGTCCACATCGGCGTTGATCTGGTAGAAGTTCTGCGGGTGCAGCTCCAGATAGCTCAAAATGGCGCTGTGGATGTGGGCAGCGCGGGCATAGTCCTTCCACACGGGCAGGTCCGGCTCAATGTCCATGCGGCGCACGCGGTCCAGCGTAACGATATCAAAGTCGCGCACAGATTTGTTATATTCCGGTGGGTTGCCTGCCGCCACGATCACCCAGCCCGCAGGCACGGCCTGATTGCCAAAGGTCTTGCATTGCAAAAATTGCAGCATGGTGGGGGCCAGCGTTTCCGACACACAGTTGATCTCGTCGATGAACAGAATGCCCTCGGAGAGGCCGGTGGCCTCCATCTTGGCATAGATGCTGGCAATGATCTCGCTCATGGTGTATTCGGTCACCGAGACATCTTTGCCGCCATAATTGCGCTGGCGGATGAAGGGCAGACCCACGGCGCTCTGGCGGGTGTGGTGGGTGATGGTGTAGGCCACCAGCGCCACGCCGCACTCCCGGGCTACCTGTTCCATCACCTGCGTCTTGCCAATGCCCGGAGGCCCCATGAGCAGAATGGGACGCTGCCGGATGGCCGGGATGGCGTATTCGCCCAGAGCATCCTTGGCAAGGTAGGCTTTTACGGTGTGTTCAATTTCTTCTTTGGCTCGTTTGATATTCATAACAAATTCCCTCACGAATTGTTCAGGTCACGGTACAGGTCGTCCTCTTCGGCCAGCGCGTCGGCAAGGGGGCTTTGCGGGCGGGCTGCTGCACCGGTAAATTCTTCTTCATCCAGAACCACCTTCATGGCCCACGGCGGTACATTGGCATCGTCGAACCGCTCCCCCAGAAACAGAAAAGCGGTGTCGTAGGCCGGGCGCTTGGCGGGGTAGGTGCCCATGCCGTCGGTGAAGTACAAAAGGCCCCGCAGGTTCGAGAACTTTTTCTCGGCGCACAGCTGGTTCACGTATTCAAAGGCCGGGCGGAAGTCCGTTCCGCCGCCGCCCCGCAGCTCAAAGTGGTTCATGGCGTGGATCAGCTCGTCCTCATTGTGAATCAGGATATCCTGCCGGATGGCGTTATCGGCCTGGATCAGGTGCAGGTTCATCCGGTGGAAAAAGTTCTCCTGTCCTTTCAGCAGAGTGTAGGTCTCCGCAAGGAACGCCCGCACCAGTTCACCGGAGGTGGAGTAGCTGGTGTCGATGACAAGGGCCAGCTCTTCGATCTTTTTGCTCTCCCGGCTTTCCAGAGGCTCGATGAGGGGCAGGTTTCCGTACACCGAAAGGCCGTAGGTGTAGAAGTTCAGGTCGAACTCGTCCGGGTCCAGCTTTACTTCCTCCCGCAGCACGCAGAACCGGCGCAGAAAATCCCGGTAGCTGCGGCGGCTGCGGTTGGCGGCTTTTACCTGCTGCTTCAGGGCATCGGCACCGTCCCCGGCTTCCTTATCCCGCAGGTCCAGCTCTGTCTGCATCCGCTCCCCGATCTTCTGCCACGTTTTCTGGGGCAGCGGCGTGGGCATCTGCTGGGGCTGGTCAGGCGCATCCTTCGGCCACAGACGGTGGTCGTCGGTCACGAACTCCCGCTCCAGCTGGCGCAGCACACCGGGTGTCTGCCGGGCGAGCCACCGATACACCGGCGCGGCTGCCACCACGGTTTCCTCGGCGGTGATCTGCTGGTAGGCGTTCTGGCGCACATAGGTCAGCGGGCGCTTGACGCTGGTGCGGTTCAGGCTGTCGATAACGTTTTCCACTGCGATATCACAGGCAAGGCTCCACAGCTGAGGCTCCCGGCGGCCTTTCAGCCACAAATGCCGGAATACGCAGTGGAATATGGTGTGCAGATACAACCGGTTGAGATATTTTGGATTGTCCTGATAGAGCCGCAGCAGGTGGCTGGGCTGATAAAACAGGACCTGACCGTCCGTAGCCAGCACCCGGCAGCGCTCGTCCGGGGCGGGGGACAAGGCACTGAGCGCCATATCCAGAAAGCGGAAGTCCAGATACAGCCCGCTGCGCACCACCGCCAGCACCTCGCCGCCCATGCGTGCCTGCCACTCCTCGTGGGTCTCCGGCCGCTGGGACTGGAACGGCTTGCGCGGGTCAAAAAATTTTTCTTTTTGGATCGTTTGGGGCAAAAGTGTCACCTCACTTAGAACCCTCTCAGCCTCGCTGCAAACTCCCCCAGTCATCGCTGCGCGATGCCAGCCCTCTCAGGGATGGGGTCTCTGGCGAAACCGGAAGCTTACCCTTACTGCCAAAGGCTTCCTCTTAGAGGGAGCTGGCGCACGAAGTGCGACGGAAGGAGTTTTCTGCTGTTTAAAAATCAAAATCGTACCGCTGCTTTTTGGGCTGAGGAACATACTTTTTGTGCTCCGCATCCGCCAGCAGAGCGGCGGCAGCGGCGTTCCCGGCCTTGGCAGCAAGGGCTGAAGCTTCGGCAAAGCCGTCTTTGTCCAGCACATCCAGCGCAATGAGTGCACGCACGGCATCATTGTCCTGTGCCTTCAGCAGACGGGCCAGCACCCGGTCGGTGTTGGCTGCCAGAAATGCCCGGTAGTGCCCGGCGGCGGCTTCGGTCAGTTGCCACGGATACCGCAGCCGGTCAAAGCAGAGCATTGCCATCACATTGGCATCGTCGGCATCGTGGCCCTGCGGGAAGATCGCGTCGTATTCTGCGGGGAGGAATTTGTTCTCTAAAAAACACTGCCGGTAATGATATCCTTGGCCGGAAAAAGTGTGCAGAAGAATGTGGGCGGGGGTCTCCTCGATATCCTCCCAGTAGGCGGGATACCACAGCGCCGCCAGCGGGGCTGCTGTACCGGCAGGGCAAAACTCAGCCCGCACCGCTTCGGTGATGTTGTTCACAAGGGCAAACAGGCCGGTAGGTTCTTCAGGGCCTGCCTGCACCCGGATGGTCTCCAGCGCGAAGCAGTTCAAAAACACATCGCTGCCCATGGTCAGGCTGCCCGTGCCCACGGTGAGCAGACGCAGCCTGCGGCAGTTGTAGAATGCGCAGCTGCCGACGACCTGTAAGCTGTCCGGCAGGGTCAGCTCTTCGAGAAAGTTCCCACACACCGGGTGCAGCGTGTCCGCATCGGAAGCCGGCGCGTCAAAGTCGAAGTCGTACCGGCGGCAGGTGCCGCCTACCGTCTGCCCAAAGGCCCGAGTCAGCCGCGCCGTGCCGTCCGGGGCCGCCTCGTAGCGGCAGGTCTTGTCTGCCGCAGGCAGGCTGCGCGGCTTTTCGGAAAAGCAGTAGTCGCCCAGTTCGGTAACAGCAAAGCTGCCGCCCTCCGGTGCTGGCAGTGCGCCGGGCAGCGCGATACACGGCTCTGTGCCGTACACCCGCACCAGCCGGGCTGTGTCTGCCGAAAGCGGCAGGATATCCAAGGTGAGTGTGCTCTCCGAAACCACGATGCAAAACTCCTCAATTTGATAGAATCATTCAGCTTTCAGTATAAACCAACGGCAAAGCCTTGTAAAGCACAAAAAATTCCGACGTAACATGGTAGAAAAATGAATCAGAAACCTCTTGACTTTTGCATGAAAGTGCGTATAATAAGGGTAGGCAACGCGATAAGGCCGAACGTGTTTACCACGTAAAAAATCGAAGCACCCCGGTAGAACCAGTACCGGGGTGCTTCTTTTCATTAGTGCTTGCTGCCCTTGAAGAACAGGCTGTCAAGCCACTTGCATAAATAGTAGGCTACTACCTCTGCTGCGACAGTCTGAAAAAACGCGATAAAGCTAGGCATGTTTACCATCTCCTTTCCGCGACAGGGGGATTGGAGAAGGGCCGCAGAGCCAGTATAACACAAAAAGCGGCAGCGCGCAATTTGATGCACGCTGTCGCTTTTTCATTGAGGAGGTAGAAAAACGCTTAGTTTTCGGCAAGGTTGCCGGTGTACAGCTGGTAATACTTGCCTTTTTTAGCGATCAGCTCGTCGTGGCTGCCGCGCTCGATGATGCGGCCCTGCTCCAGCACCACGATGCAGTCTGCATTGCGGACGGTGGACAGGCGGTGCGCAATGACAAAGCTGGTGCGGCCGTACATCAGGCCGTCCATGCCGCGCTGCACCAGCGCTTCGGTGCGGGTATCGATGGAGGAGGTGGCCTCGTCCAGGATCAGCACCGGGGGATCTGCCACGGCCGCACGGGCGATGGCCAGCAGCTGGCGCTGGCCCTGCGAGAGGTTGGCACCATCGCCGGTGAGCATGGTGTTGTAGCCTTCCGGCAGGCGCTTGATGAAGCCATCCGCGTTGGCAAGGCGGGCGGCGGCGATGCACTCTTCATCGGTGGCATCCAGCCGGCCGTAGCGGATGTTCTCCATCACCGTGCCGGTGAACAGATGGGTGTCCTGCAGCACGATGCCCAGAGAACGGCGCAGATCGGCCTTTTTGATCTTGTGGATGTTGATGCCGTCGTAGCGGATCTTGCCGTCCTGAATGTCGTAGAACCGGTTGATGAGGTTGGTGATGGTGGTCTTACCGGCACCGGTAGAGCCGACAAAGGCGATCTTCTGGCCCGGACGGCCATACAGGTTGATATCGTGCAGGACGGTTTTTTCCGGCACATAGCCAAAGTCTACATCGGTAAAGGTGATGCTGCCTTCCAGCTTGTGGTAGGTGGTAGTGCCGTCGTGGTGCGGGTGCTTCCATGCCCACAGGCCGGTGCGCTCGTCCGTCTCCACCAGCTGGTCGTTGCGGTCGTACTTTGCGTTGACAAGGGTCACATAGCCCTCGTCGGTCTCGCTCTCTTCGTCCATCATCTTGAAGATACGCTCGGCACCGGCCAGAGCCATGATGATGCTGTTGGCCTGCATGGACACCTGACTGATGGGCATGTTGAAGCCCTTGTTCAGGCTCAGGAAAGCCACCACCGTGCCAAGGGTCGTGCCGCCCATGCCGCTCACGGCCATGGCTGCGCCTGCCAGCGCGCAGACGGCATAGCTGATATTGCCCAGCTGGGCGTTGACCGGCATCATGATGTTGGCAAAGCTGTTGGCTTTGTTGGCGCTGTCCTTCAGCTGGTCGTTCAGCTGGCGGAAACCGTCCAGCGCCTTCTGCTCATGGGTGAACACCTTGACGACCTTCTGGCCCTCCATCATCTCTTCGATATAGCCGTTCAACTTGCCCAGATCCCGCTGCTGCTGGATGAAGTATTTGCCGGACTGCTGGGTGATCTTTTTGGAGCAGAACATCATCAGCGCCACCATCAGCATGGTAACGATCGTCAGCTGCCAGCTGAGCATGCACATGCTGAAGAACACCGAAACAATGGTAATGGCGCTGGACACCAGCTGCGGGATGCTCTGACTGAGCATCTGGCGCAGGGTATCCACGTCGTTGGTGTACACGGACATGATGTCGCCATGGGGATGCTGGTCAAAATACTTGATGGGCAGGCTCTCCATGTGGGTGAACAGCTGGGTGCGCAGGTTGCGCAGGGTGCCCTGCGTCACGTTGACCATGATGCGGGCGTTGAGCCATGCGGCCAGAATGCCGATGACATAGATGATGCCTACCCGCAGCAGAGCCGCAGCCAGCGGGGCAAAATCCGGATCCTGCTGCTGGGTCATGGGTATGATGTAATCGTCCATCAGGGTCTTTAAGAACAGACTGGCCTGTACGTTTGCCAGCGCGCTGACCACGATGCAGACAAGCACAAGGATGCAGTGGGGCAGATAGTGCCGGAATACCTCATCCATGATGCGCTTCAGCAGCTTGCCCGGGTTTTCCACTTTGGGCCGGGGGCCGCCCATGCGGGGGCCGGGGCCGCGAACTTCTTTTGCCTGAGCCATTACTGTTCACCTCCCTGTTTGTCAAAGTCGCCGCCGCCCTGGGTCTGGCTGTTGTAAACTTCCTGATAGATGGCGTTGGTCTTGAGCAGCTCTTCGTGGGTGCCCAGACCATCGATCTTACCGTTATCCAGCACAAGGATGCGGTCAGCGTCCTGCACCGAGGAAATGCGCTGTGCAATGATGATCTTGGTGGTGCCGGGGATCTCCTCCCGGAATGCCTTGCGGATCTTGGCATCGGTAGCGGTATCCACGGCGCTGGTGGAGTCGTCCAAAATCAGAACCTTGGGCTTGCGCAGCAGGGCGCGGGCGATGGTCAGGCGCTGCTTCTGGCCGCCGGACACATTGGAGCCGCCCTGCTCGATCCATGTATTGTATTTGTCCGGGAAGCGCTCGATGAACTCATCCGCGCAGGCAAGCTTTGCCACACGGATGCACTCTTCCTCGCTGGCGTTCTCATCGCCCCAGCGCAGGTTATCGAGAATGGTGCCGCTGAACAGCACGTTCTTCTGCAGCACCATGGACACCTCGCGGCGCAGCACGTCGAGGTTGTAGTCGCGCACATCCACGCCGCCCACGCGCACGGTGCCGCTCTCGGCATCATACAGGCGGGGGATCAGCTGCACAAGGCTGGATTTTGCGCTGCCAGTGCCGCCGATGATACCTAAGGTCTCACCGGGCTTGATGCTGAAGGTGATATCATTCAGCACCGGCTGGCCGCTGCCGTGCTTATACTTGAAGGTGACATGCTCGAACTCGATGCCGCCGTCCTTCACCTGCTGCACCGGCTGCTTTGCGGGGGGCAGGTCGGTGGTCTCGTCCAGCACTTCCACAATACGCTTTGCGGAAGCGGCAGACATGGAGATCATGACAAAGGCCATGCTCAGCATCATCAGGGCCATGAGGATGTTCATGATGTAGCCGAACAGAGCGTTCAGCTGGCCGGTGGTGATGGCACCATGCAGAACGTACTTGGCACCCAGCCAGCTCAGGGCGATGTTGCAGCCGTAAACGGCGGTGAGCATGGCAGGGTTATTGAAGCTCAGGCGGCTCTCAGCGTTCACAAACTGGTCGTACAGGCTCTGGCAGGCTTTGGTGTACTTCTCGTTCTCAAAGCCCTCGCGCACGAAGCTCTTCACTACGCGGATGGCGGAGACGTTTTCCTGCACGGAAGCGTTCAGGGCATCGTAGTTTTTGAACACCCGGTCAAAGATGTGGAAGGTGGGCACCATGATGCCTGCCAGCACCGCCACCAGAAAGACCACAGCCACCACGAAGATCAGTGACAGCGGGCCGCCGATCATCAAGGCCATGAACAGGGCGAACACCAGATGCACCGGGGCGCGCACGCACATGCGCTCGATCATCTGGAATGCGTTCTGTACGTTGGTCACGTCGGTGGTCATGCGGGTGACAAGGCCTGCGGTGGAGAATTTATCAATGTTGGAAAAAGAATAATGCTGGATGTTCTCATACATAGCATCGCGCAGATTTCCGGCAAAGCCGGTGGATGCCTCGGCGGCGTATTTGCCGGCCAGAACGCCCAGCGCCAGCGCGACCACAGCCACCAGAAAGGTGAGCAGGCCGTACTTGAGGATGGCGTTCATATCGCCCTTTTCAATGCCCTGATCGATGATAAAGGCCATGATGGTGGGCAAAAGCACATCCATCACGGCTTCCAGAGCGGCAAAGAGCGGTGTCAGGACTGCGGCGCGTTTATACTCGCCCAGATGTGACACTAACTTTTTGATCATCTGAGTTACCTCCTGTTACTTTTTATTTGTTTGGTACAGAACAATTTTATACAAAACATTTTAATTGTCAAGACGTTTCAAAAAATGTTCATAATTACTAATTTAACGAACACTTTTTCGGTAGATTGCACGGGATATATGCATCTTTCCGGGGCGGTGGGCCGGGAGTTTCTCCGAAGACCGTCCGCTGGGGTGGGACCCTGTTGCCCGAAGGGCAATAGGGCGGGCGATGGAATGGCCCGATTCGTGTCTGAGGAGAAAGCT
>NZ_FMFG01000065.1:0-4758 GCF_900066275.1 uncultured Faecalibacterium sp.
AATGACGGCACCTATACGGTGCGCCCGAACCAGAAGGGCCATAACGGCAAGCCTGCCCACGGCCAGAGCCGTGCCGCTGCACCGACAGGCCGTGCGCCCAGCCCCGGTGCACGCTTTGCGCCCCATTCGGCACCCGCGCGCAAGCCAAAAAACGATCAACAGAAAGAGAACACAACGTGGAAAACTGGAAAGAAGAAAAAGTAAACGCGCCTAAGAAAGGCCTGTGGCAGCGCCTTGCTGCGTTGGCCGCTGCCGCCGCACTGGTGCTGAGCCTTGCGGGCTGCAGCGGGCTGCCGTCCGTCCCGGGCGGAAGCGCCGATGTAGTGCCGAACCCGTCCGCTTCTGCTGCGGCGGCTGTGGATACGGTGGACGCACCCTTGGAGGTGCATTTCATCGATGTGGGTCAGGCGCTGAGCGTGCTGGTGGAATGTGACGGACAGTTCATGCTTTACGACGGCGGCAATGTGGACGACGGCAGTCTCATCGTCTCTTACCTGCAGAGTCAGGGGGTGGAACAGCTGGAATATGTGTTCTGCTCCCACGCGCATGAGGATCATGTAGGCGGCTTGGCTGCCGCACTGGCCTACTTCCCGGCGTACCATGTGTACAGCCCGGTGGCCGATGCCTCCACCAAGTGCTTTCAGGATTTTGTCAAGTACACCCAACAGCAGGGCCTGCAGGTAGAGGTGCCCGCCGTGGGCACGATGTGGCCGCTGGGCGGCGCTACCGTGACCATGCTTGGCCCGGTGGCACAGTACAGCGACACCAACGATACCTCCATTGTGCTGCGCATCGATTACGGCTCCACCAGCTTCCTGCTGACCGGCGACATGGAAAAGACTGCGGAGACCGACCTTGTGAACAGCGGCGCGAACCTCAGGGCCGATGTGCTGCAGGTGGGCCACCACGGTTCCAGCACCTCCACCAGCTACCTCTTCCTGAACGCGGTGCTGCCGGAAATGGGCATCATCTCCTGCGGCGTGAACAACAAGTACGGCCACCCGCACGAGGAAACGCTGAGCATCCTGCGGGATGCCGGGGTGGATGTGTACCGCACCGACCTGCAGGGCACCATCACCATTGGCAGTGACGGCCAGAACTACACCGTGGGCACCGAGCACTTTGCGGCAGATTCCGCGCTGAACCCCACCGACCCGGCGGCATCCAGCACGGCCCAGCAGGCGTACATCGGCAATGTGAACAGCAAAAAGTTCCATCTGCCTACCTGCCCGAACCTGCCGGCAGAGAAGAACCAGATCCTCTTCTCCAGCTATCAGGAAGCCGTGGAAGCAGGCTATACGCCCTGTTCCAGCTGCATCAAATAAAGAACGAACTCCCCCAGTCTGCTTCACAGACAGCCCCCTCTGGGATGGGGCCTTTGGCAAAACCGAAAAGCTTACCTTTTCGACAGAGGCTCCCTCCTTGAGGGAGCTGGCACGGCGTGAGCTGTGACTGAGGGAGTTTTCTTTTATCCGCCGCTCTGCGGGATTGATAAAATCCCACAGGTGCGGTATACTTAAGACCACTTTATTTCAAAAAAGCAAGGAGGTGCGGCGGATGATCGGTGCACCGCAGCCGCTGGTGCTGGCAAAACCGGCGGCAATCGATACAGCACAGGCAGCGCGGTATTTCGGGGCCAGAGGGGAACCGGACGACCGCACTATGACCCTGTTGGAAACATGCGCCATGCCGCTGCTGGCGGCGGCAACGCCCCGGGCGGTCTGGCTGGAAGCGGACACGGCTGCCCTTGCCGAAGCAGGCATCCTGCGGGGTGGGGATGTGATGAAGCATCTGGAAAACTGCCCGCAGGCGGTGCTGCTGGCCGTGACCCTTGGCCCCGGCGTGGATGCACAGATCCGCCGTGCCGGTGTGGGAGATATCGCGGCGGGCGTTGCGTCCGACGCACTGGGCAGCGCGCTGGCCGAGCAGGCCGCAGACGCAGCCGAAGCAGAGCTGCGCCAGTGGGCCGCAAAAGAGGGAAAGTATTTGACCGGGCGGTTTTCGCCCGGCTACGGTGACTGGGATATTGCAGTACAGCCGCTGGTGGCAAACGCGCTGGATACGGTGCGCCGGGCGGGCCTGTGTGTGACCGATACCAACCTGATGACCCCGCGCAAGAGCGTGACGGCCGTTCTGGGTCTGAGCAGCCACCCGGTAAAGGGAAAGCTGGCCGGGTGCGGCCACTGTGTGCTGCGCACCCGGTGTGAGTATAGAAAGAGGGGAAAGACCTGTGCAAGCGAGTGAACTTTTCAAGCAGAGCAATACTGTCCTGCTGGACGGCGGCATGGGCACCATGCTGCAGGCTTCGGGCCTGAAGCTGGGTGCAAAGCCGGAGGAGCTGAACATCACGAACCCGGAGCTGATCGAGAGCATCCATGCCAAGTATGCCGCTGCGGGCAGCCGCATCGTCAACGCCAATACCTTTGGCGCATCGGCCCACAAGCTGGCGGGCAGCGCCTACAGTCTGGAAGAGATCATTGCGGCGGGCATCGCCAACTGCAAGCGCGCCTGTGCGCCCTACGGTGCCCTGACCGCGCTGGATGTCGGCCCGCTGGGAGAACTGCTGGAACCCAGCGGAACGCTGGCCTTTGAGGATGCGGTGAGCGAGTATGCGCGCATCGTCCGGGCAGGCGCTGCCGCCGGGGCCGACCTCATTTTCTTTGAGACCTTTACCGATCTGTACGAGCTGAAAGCCGCTCTGCTGGCAGCAAAGGAAAACAGCGGCCTGCCTATCTTAGCCAGCATGAGCTTTGAAGCCGGCGGGCGCACCTTTACCGGCTGCACGGTGGAAAGCTTCGGCGTGACCGCCCGTGGCCTGGGTGCCAACGCGGTGGGCATCAACTGCTCACTGGGCCCCAAGGAGATCTTCCCCATGGCAAAGCGTTTGGCAGAGGCTGTGCCCGGCGACTTTCCGGTGTTCGTCAAGCCCAATGCGGGCCTGCCCCGGGCCGACGGCAGCGGCTACGATATCACTCCGCAGCTCTTCGCCATGGAAATGAAGCCCTACCGGGACCTGCACCTGTTTGCGGCGGGCGGCTGCTGCGGCACCACGCCGGAGTTCATCAAGCTGCTGAACAGCGTTTTTGCAGGCTGCGTACCCGGCCGTTCGGCCCACAAAATGCCCTCGGTGCTCTGCACACCGGTGAACTTTGTCAACGTGGACGGCATCACGGTGGTGGGTGAGCGCATCAACCCCACGGGCAAAAAGCGCTTCCAGCAGGCACTGCGGGAAGAGGATATGAACTATGTTCTGGAGCAGGCGGTCAGTCAGGTGGAGGCCGGGGCTCAGGTGCTGGACGTGAACGTGGGCGCACCCGGCGTGGACGAGCCTGCCCTGATGCCCAAGGTGGTCAAGGCCCTGCAGAGCGTCACCAGCCTGCCGCTGCAGCTGGATTCCTCCAATGTGGAGGCGCTGGAAAACGGTCTGCGCGTGTACAACGGCAAGCCCATCGTCAACTCCACCAACGGCGAGCAGGAAAAGCTGGACGCGATCCTGCCCCTGTGCAAAAAGTACGGTGCGGCCATCGTGGGCCTTGCCATCGATGAGCGGGGCATCCTGCCTGCCGCCGAGGACCGCGTAGCCATTGCCCGCCGCATCACCGAAGCGGCCCTTGCCGTCGGCATCCCGCGGGAGGACATCTACATCGACTGCCTGACCCTGACCGCCAGCGCCCAGCAGAAGGACGTTCTGGCCACCGTGCAGGCGCTGGAAGCCTGCAAAAAAGAGCTGGGGGTGCGCACCATTCTGGGCGTGTCCAACATCAGCTTTGGCCTGCCCTGCCGCCCGTACCTGAACACCACCTTCCTCACCATGGCGATGTATGCCGGGCTGGACCTTGCCATCATGAACCCTTCCAGCGAGGAGATGATGGCGGCAGTGTACGCTTACAATGTGCTGACCAACCGCGACCCGCAGAGCACCAAATACATTGAGCGCTATGCTGACCGCGTGCCCGCCTCGGCGGCCCTCAAGCAGGCCGCGCAGACGGTGCCTGCGGCTTCGGCATCCGCATCCGGTGAGAGCGCAGAGCTTACCGGCCCTTATGCTCTGCTGATGAAGGCGGTGGAAAAGGGCCTGAAGGGCGATGCCGCCGCCCAGACCAAGGCACTGCTGGCCGAAAAGCAGCCGCTGGAAGTGGTGGACGAAGCACTGATCCCGGCGCTGGACATCGTGGGCGCAAAGTACGAGAAGGGCACGCTGTTCCTGCCGCAGCTGCTGCAGGCCGCAAGTGCTGCCCAGAGCGCTTTTGAGGAGATCAAGAACGTCATTGCCCAGAAGGGCGAGGGCAGCGCCAGCAAGGGCCGCATCGTGCTGGCCACCGTCAAGGGCGACGTGCACGACATCGGCAAGAACATCGTCAAGGTCATTCTGGAAAACTACGGCTTTGAGGTGATCGACCTGGGCCGTGATGTTCCGGTGGAGACGGTGGTGAACACTGTGAGGGAAAAGAATGTGCATCTGGTGGGCCTTTCGGCCCTGATGACCACTACCCTCAAGAGCATGGAGGAAACCATTGCCGCCCTGCACGAAGCGGGCTTGGACTGCAAGATCATGGTGGGCGGTGCGGTGCTCACGCCGGAATATGCCGAGAAGATCGGCGCGGACTGGTACGCCAAGGATGCCAAGCGCAGCGCCGACATCGCCAAGGAATTTTTCGGGGCGCAGTAAAAGAGCGAAGGAGCGGTGTGCCGGAAGCTTTCTCCTCAGACACGAATCGGGCCATTCCATCGCCCGCCCTATTGCCCTTCGGGCAACAG
>NZ_FMFG01000010.1:0-12213 GCF_900066275.1 uncultured Faecalibacterium sp.
ACCTGCACCACCGGCGGCAGCGCCCGGTGCGCTGTGCGGTGCGTGCGGACGGGCTACCCGGCGCTCACAACGGAGACCGCAGAATAAGATGCAAAAATCCCCTGTGCGCTGGCACAGGGGATTTTTCATATCCGGTATTCAGTGGGCGGTGCCCACCTCCACAGGGGATTACTTGCTCTGAATGTACTCGTCAATGGCCTTTGCAGCAGCCTTGCCTGCGCCCATGGCCTTGATGACGGTGGCTGCGCCGGTCACGGCATCGCCGCCGGCGTACACACCATCGCGGCTGGTTTTGCCGTCGTCGCCGTCGGTAACGATGCAGCCGTGCTTGTTGGTTTCCAGACCCGGGGTGGTGGAGCGGATCAGCGGGTTGGGGCTGGTGCCCAGACTCATAATGACCGTGTCCACATCCAGCTCGAACTCGCTGCCCTTCTTTTCGATGGGGCGGCGGCGGCCGGAAGCATCCGGCTCGCCCAGCTCCATCTCAATGCAGGTGATGGACTTGACAAAGCCCTCGTCGTTGGCGTGGATCTCCACAGGGTTGCACAGGGTCTTGAAGATGATGCCCTCTTCCTCGGCGTGCTCCACCTCTTCCTTACGGGCGGGCAGCTCAGCCATGCCGCGGCGGTAGACGATGTACACGGTCTCGGCACCCAGACGCAGGGCGCTGCGGGCAGCGTCCATAGCCACGTTGCCGCCGCCCACAACGGCGACCTTTTTGCCGGTGCGGATGGGGGTCTTGCTGGTGGGCAGATAAGCCTTCATCAGGTTGGAGCGGGTCAGGAACTCGTTGGCAGAGTAGACGCCCTTCAGGCTCTCGCCGGGGATGCCCATGAAGCGGGGCAGACCGGCACCGGAGCCTACGAACACGGCCTCGTAGCCGTACTCGTCCATCAGCTCGTCGATGGTGAGCACCTTGCCAATGACCATATTGCACTCAAAATCAACGCCCATCTTCTTCAGGCCGTCGATCTCCTGCTGCACGATGGCCTTGGGCAGACGGAACTCAGGGATGCCGTACATCAGCACGCCGCCGGCCACATGCAGGGCCTCGTAAACGGTGACCTTGTAGCCAAGCTTTGCCAGATCGCCTGCGGCGGTCAGGCCGGCAGGGCCTGCGCCGATGATGGCCACCTTGTGGCCGTTCCATTCGGGCACGATGGGGGCGGTGTGCACATTCTCGCGGTGCCAGTCGGCAACAAAGCGCTCCAGGCGGCCGATGCCCACCGGCTCGTTCTTGATGCCGCGGGTGCACTTGCCCTCGCACTGGCTCTCCTGCGGGCATACACGGCCGCAGACAGCGGGCAGGGAAGAGGAACGGTTGATCACCTGATAAGCGGCTTCAAAGTCGCCCTCGGCCACATGGCCGATGAACTCGGGGATATCGATGCCCACAGGGCAGCCGGTCTGGCAGGGTTTGTTCTTGCAGTGCACGCAGCGCTTTGCTTCGTTCACGGCCATTTCTTCGGTGTAGCCAAGTGCAACTTCCTTAAAGTTCTTGTTGCGCACATTGGGGTCCTGCGTGGGCATGGGGCACTTCTTCGGGTCCATATTGAAAGCCATCTTATTTTACCTCCTGATTGAGCAGATTGCATGCCGCTTCACGGGCGTGTGCCTCAAACGGGCGGTACATGGTGCCGCGGGCCATTGCCTCATCAAAATCCACCAGATCGCCGTCAAAGTCGGGGCCGTCCACGCAGGCGAACTTGGTCTCGCCGCCAACGGTCAGGCGGCAGCCGCCGCACATGCCGGTGCCGTCGATCATGATGGGGTTCATGGAAACGATGCTCTTCAGGCCATGCTTCTGGCAGGTCTTGACCACGAACTTCATCATGATCAGCGGGCCAATGGTGATGACCAGATCGTACTGGTTGCCGGCGGCCACCAGCTCGTCCAGTGCAGCGGTAACAACACCCTTGGTGCCATAGCTGCCGTCGTCGGTCATAATGCGCAGCTCATCGCTGCAGGCTTTGAACTCGTCCTCAAGGATCAGCAGGTCCTTATTGCGGAAGCCCACCACGCTGTGCACCACACAGCCCTGCTCGTGCAGTTCACGGGCAATGGGCAGAGCGATGGCGCAGCCTACGCCGCCGCCCACGACACATACCTTCTTCAGGCCTTCCACCTCGGTGGCGCGGCCCAGCGGGCCTACAAAGTCGTGGACACTCTGGCCCACCTGCAGGCTGTTCAGCTCCATCGTGGTACCGCCCACGATCTGGAAAATGATATCCACAGTGCCCTTTTCGCGGTCGTAACCGGCCACGGTCAGGGGGATGCGCTCGCTGTCCTCAAACGGGCGCACAATGATAAACTGGCCCGGCTTTGCCTTTTTGGCGATCAGCGGGGCTTCAATGACCATCTTCGTCACGGTGGGATTCAGCGCGACTTTTTCAGTGATCTTATACATTGTGTTTGCTCCTTTATGCTGGCTTTTCCTATTTCTGCGCACGAAAACGCGCCTGTATGCCCTCAGCGGCATAACAGACGCAGCTCTTACAGGCGACAAAATGACACTTTCCATTATAATAGTTTACAAAAGGGAAAGCAAATCAATTTTCTTCGTGTATGTCATGGCAAACTTGAATGATGACACAGGTAAAGCGCGCAAAAGTGAAGTCTTTTGAATACAGACAGGCGGGTTTCCAACTTTTTTGCAGAAAATGCAAATTTGTGGTTGACAATTTCCGGGCGGTACGGTATAATAATCAGCGTCGCCGGTAAACAGTCCGGCACAAACACATGGAATGTGCGGCCGTAGCTCATCTGGTAGAGCGCCACCTTGCCAAGGTGGAGGTAGCGAGTTCGAGCCTCGTCGGCCGCTCCATTTTGTGGAAGTTTAGCTCAGCTGGGAGAGCATCTGCCTTACAAGCAGAGGGTCAGCGGTTCGAGCCCGTTAACTTCCACCATTTGGCCCGGTAGCTCAGTTGGTTAGAGCACCAGCCTGTCACGCTGGGGGTCGTCGGTTCGAGCCCGATCCGGGTCGCTTCGTCGAAAGTCCTGCAGTTCATCGGGCGGTCTTGCAAGCAAGACTGCCGTGATGAACGCCAGACTTTCTCCTCTTCCCCACAAAATCTTGCTTCGCAAGCTTTCGCGGGGGCCCCGAAATTCGCGAGAATCGCTCGGGAGGGTGCAGGGATAATTGCACCGCTTATGCCTCTGTAGCTCAGTCGGTAGAGCAGGGGACTGAAAATCCCCGTGTCATTGGTTCGATTCCGATCGGAGGCACCAGCTAAGGAAATCCAGCAGGGTTTCCAATATGCGGCCGTAGCTCATCTGGTAGAGCGCCACCTTGCCAAGGTGGAGGTAGCGAGTTCGAGCCTCGTCGGCCGCTCCAATACGAAGCCATCGTTGATGCAGAAATGCAAAAACGATGGCTTTTTTGTTGTTTCTCGTTACGGCTCCTTCCTGTGAAAAAAGAAAAGCCGGAAAATCCGCAGATTTTTCGGCTTTTGCAAATATGAAAATAATGATTCCGCTGATATTGTCGGAGTGCGATCCGTGCGCGGAGACAATTTTAAATCGTTTCTTACAGGATCACATTTTTAATGAGCAGCGAAATGCTGCCGTCGTCGCTGTGCAGAAATTCCACCTCGTTGTCCGAGTTGAGCAGTTCGGTGGGAATCTTCACCTCAATGCCGTTGGCGGTGTGGATGCTGCGGCTCTCCATGCGGCGGATGCGCGCAGGGGTCACGGTCACGGGCTGCTCAGGCGCTTCCAGCACATCACTCTTTTCCACATAATCATCAAAGGGCACGGCGGCAAGGGGATATTCCTCTTCCAACTGCTGACGCACCTGCTGGATGGATACCTGATTGTCGTTGTCTGCGGCCTGATTGGCGATCAGCATCGCGACCTGAGCCTCTACGTGGGGCTGATCTGCGTAGTTTTCCTGCACGGCCTGCACGGCGGCTTCCTGAATGGCCTGCAGCTTTTTCTTTTCCGGCTGGGCGGTGGTGTACTGGAACACTACCGTGGAAAGGTAAAAATCCTTGTGGCCGTCGATGTCGAACTTTTTTTCCAGCAGCTTCATGGAGTAGTCGGTCAGATTGACAAGGGCACCTTCCTCCACCTTGCCGCTCTGGCTGGGCAGGCAGGCCCGCTGCTGGATGATGGAGTTCACCGGGGCACCCTCCACATTCTCGGTGTAGTGGGTGTAGCCGTTTTTGTAGTTCAACTTCAGGATGCCCAGCCACGGCTCACCATCGCGGGTAAAATCCACCACGGCAAGGTCTGCCCCCGGAATGGTGGTGTGCGCGTGCATGTAGTCGAACAGAACGCCCGCGATGCGGCAGGAAAGGTCCACAAAATCGTGGTTGTGCTCCAGCTCGTTTTTAAAGGCGGAATCCGGCAGCGGGCGGCACTGGCGGATATCGTCGCTGGCAAGCAGCTTTTCGATGTGGTACTGGAAATAGGCGGTCTTTTCGGCGGTCATTTCCATGCCGCTGCCGCTGAGTACAGGCGCATCCATGGTGGTGTCCAGCACGTGCAGAATGGCCTGATGAATGATGATCTCCATGGGAGTTACCTCGTTTTTATAAGAATCTCTTTGGCATACAGTATAGCACAGCCCGGCCCAAAAGGCGAGAGCACATCTTGTAAACCGCCTGCAGGAATGCTACAATAAGGGCAGAAAACCACGCAGGAAAGGGGACAAAAACCATGGAATTCCGTGATAAGCCAATGGAAAACCTCATCCGCCTTCAGGAAAAGGACATCTGCAAAAATGCCCGCGCGCTGCTGCTGGACGGTGAGAGCATCGTGGGTGCCTACAAGACGGTGCGCGATCAGGTGATCTTTACCACCCACCGCATCATCATGGTGGATATGCAGGGCGTTACCGGAACCCGGCAGCAGATCTTTGTGCTGCCGTACCGCAAGGTGCTGCACTTCGGGATCCAGACGGCAGGCTTTGGCGACCCGGTGCAGGCATCGCAGCTGACCGTCTGCTTTGCGGACGCACACGAGGCAAAGTTCGGCTTTATCGGCCAGCAGGAACTGTTTGCGGTCGCCAACGCCATCAGCCGGTGCATCCTGTAAATAACTCCTTTAAAACAGCAGGCTCCCCGCCCGAGACCGGACAGGGAGCCTTTTGCTGTATATGAAATAGGAGAATGGCAGAATTAGCAGCGGCTTGTTTTGCGCACCAGCTGTTCGTGCATGAATACCATGAGCACCAGCAGTGCCAGCAGGTAAAAAGGGAACAGTGCCGGAGTGATGTTGTTTGCCAGCAGGCCGAACAGCGGCGGCATGGCCAGATTGCCCAAATAGGCGCTTGCCATCTGGATGCCGATGACCGCCTGCGATCTGTCCGCGCCGAAGTGTTCCGGCGTGGAGTGGATGATACTGGGATAGATGGGCGCACAGCCCAGCCCTACCAGAACAAGACCGTTCAGGGCAAGGATCTGCGGCCCGGGCAACAGCAGAGCCAGCACCCCTGCGGCCAGAATGCACTGACCCATGCGGATCATCTGCGTATCGTTGAATTTCAGGGTCAAAAAGCCGCAGGCGGCGCGCCCGGCAGTGATGCCGATGTAGAACAGGCTGGCAAAGCTGGCGGCAGTGCCGACGGCAACGCCTTTCGTCAGTGTGAGGTAGCTGCTGGCCCATAGACCGGCCGTGGTCTCCAATGCACAGTAGCAGAAGAAGCACAGCATCACCTCTCTGGCACCCGGCAGACGGAATACCTGTCCAAGGCTCAACGCCTGCGTCGAAGCAGTTTCGGTGTCGGTGCCTGCAGTACGGCTCTGCCATAGCGGCAAACTGAAAAAGAGCACTGCGCTCAGCAGGATCTGGAACAGGGCAATGTACCGGTAGCCGGATGTCCACGGCCCGCCGCCTGCCAGCACCCGGCCCATGACCATGGGGCTGATCATGGTGCCGATGCCCCACATGCAGTGCAGCCAGCTCATGTGGCGGCTTTTATAATGTAAGGCAACATAGTTGTTCAGGGCCGCGTCCACGCTGCCTGCACCCAGCCCATAGGGCACGGCCCACAGGCAGAGCATCCAGAACTGTGTGGAGACCGAAAAGCCGAACAGCGCGGCAGCTGTCATGGCCACACTGAGGGCGGTCACTTTTCCGGTGCCCAGCGCACGGGTGAGCCGGTCGCTGTTCAGGCTGGAAACAATGGTGCCAAAGGAGATGATCATGGAGATCAGCCCCGCATAGGACACCGGCACACCGAGCGCCGGATACATGGAGGGCCACGCCGACCCCAGCAGGGAATCCGGCAGGCCCAGACTGATGAACGAGATGTAAATGATCGGAAGCAGAAGCTGTACCATAAATCTTGAGTTCCTCCGGGAAGCGTGTTATACTTGCAATGCATCTTGTACTTTGCTGATGTAATAATATCACACATCGGAGCGGAATATTAGGATAAAAACGCCCGATTGATACAACAAAACCGGCGCGGATGCGGATGTGCACCTTGACGGAAAGGAGATGGCTGATCGTGGCATTTCAGACCAGCTGTGCAGCAGCGGGCGGGCTCAACTGCCTGCCGGATGTTGTGGCGGATGACGAGGGCAGGGAACTGGTGCAGCACGGCAGCGCACTGTTTCCTATTGCCTGCTATGAAGAGGACCTCAAAAGCTACTCGGTAGCATGGCATTGGCATGAAGAGTTTGAATACATCCTTGCCGTAAAAGGCCCGCTGGCGGTGGACGTGAGCAAAGCCCGGCTGGTTTTGCAGACCGGGCAGGGCGTGTTTGTCAATTCCGGAGTGTTCCATGCGGTGGAGCAGGCTGAGACCGGGGATGCCCTGCTGCATTCCGGGGTATTCCATCCGCGCCTGATCGGCGGCATGGATACCATCTTCTGGCAAAAGCTCGTACACCCGCTGCTTCAGCCGGGAGCACCGGCGTTCTTTCTGCTGGACGAGGCAGACGACGGGCAGAAGGCCGTGCTCTGCCATTTGCGGGAAGTCTGGGACGCAGTGGCCCAAGAGGTCTTTGACTATGAGAATCAGGCGCGGTACCATCTTTCGGCGGCGGTGCATCTGCTGGGAATGCAGTGCGAGGGTGGAAAAACAAAGGTCTCTCAGCAGGAGCAGATCGCGGCCCAGCGCATGAAACAGATGCTGCGTTTTGTGGAAGAGCATTATGCTGAGGAACTGAACGTGGAGCGCATTTCCGACTGCGTGGCCCTGAGTGAGAGCGCCTGCCTGCGCAGCTTCCGGCAGCTGCTGGGGATCACACCCATCCAGTATGTCAAGCAGTACCGCATTGAAAAGGCCGCCGAGCTGCTGCTTTCCACCAGCATGAAAATCGGCGAGATCGGTGCCGACTGCGGCTTTTCGGATACCAGCTACTTTACAAAGACCTTCCGGGAAATCAAGCACTGCACGCCCAGAGAGTACCGTCAGAAGTTTGCAGGAAGAGAGCAGTCTCTTTCAAGGCGGGACGGCGGCAGAGCCAGTGCACCGGCTGAAACAGCGTTATAAAAAGGAGAATCGGAAACAATGCAGCGTAGTTTGACCAAAGGCCCCATCACCGGCAGCATTTTGCTGTTTGCTCTGCCGCTGATGCTGGCCTATCTGCTTTCGGCCACGCCGCTGGGCGTTACCGGCATCTGGCTCAGCGTGCCCATCGGCTGGGCGCTGGCAGATGCCATTGGCATTGGATACTATTTAAAAAAGAAGCAGTGACAGCAGGGGGGGAGAGAAGATGGTCGACCATATCAGGATCCGCGGCGCGCGGGTGCACAACCTGAAAAACGTGAATGTGGATGTGCCGCTGGGCAAAATCGTGGGTGTGGCGGGCGTGTCCGGTTCGGGCAAGTCCAGCCTTGCGCTGGGCGTGCTTTACGCCGAAGGCTCCCGCCGGTATCTGGACGCACTTTCCACCTATACGCGCCGCCGCATGACGCAGGCGGCAAAGGCATCGGTGGACGAAGTGCTGTATGTTCCGGCTGCACTGGCACTGCATCAGCGGCCCGCTGTGCCGGGCATCCGCAGCACCTTTGGTACCGGCACGGAACTGCTGAACAGTCTGCGCCTGATGTTCTCCCGTCTTTCCAGCTATCCCTGCCCGCAGTGCGGCCGTTGGCTGGAACCCAGCCTTGCCGTGGCGGCAGAAAAGCCGCTGCTCTGCCCGCAGTGCGGTGCCAGCGTGCGCGCGCTTTCCGCTGAAGAATTTGCCTTCAACAGTCAGGGTGCCTGCCGTACCTGCAGCGGTACCGGCATGGTGATGACCGTGGACGAGAGCACCCTTGTGCCGGACGATTCTCTTACGATCGACGAAGGTGCCGTGGCCCCGTGGAAGAGCCTGATGTGGTCGCTGATGGTGGATATCTGCCGGGAGATGGGCGTGCGCACCGATGTGCCCTTCCGCGACCTGACCGACCGGGAAAAGGATATCGTTTTCCATGGCCCGGCGGAGAAAAAGCACATTTTTTATCATAACAAAAATTCCAATCAGGCCGGGGAGCTGGATTTTACCTATTTCAATGCCACCTATACCGTGGAGAACGCCCTCTCCAAGGTCAAGGATGAAAAGGGCATGAAGCGGGTGGAAAAGTTCCTGCGGCAAGGCATCTGCCCGGACTGCGGCGGCACCCGGCTGTGTAATGCGGCTCGTACCCCAAAGCTGCGGGGCATCACGCTGGACAAGGCTTGTCAGATGACTCTTGTGCAGCTTACCGATTGGGTGGCGGGTGTGCCGGACAGTCTGCCGGAAGAGATGCGGCCCATGGCCCGCAATATCTGCGAATCCTTCCAGACGGCAGCGGCACGGCTGCTCTCGCTGGGCCTTGGCTACCTGACGCTGGACCGCTCCGCTTCCACTCTTTCCACCGGTGAGCGCCAGCGGATGCAGCTGGCCCGTGCGGTGCGCAACCGTACCACCGGTGTGCTCTATGTGCTGGACGAACCGTCTATCGGCCTGCATCCTTCTAACATTGAAGGCCTGACCGATGTGATGCACGACCTTGTGGCCGACGGCAACTCGGTGGTGCTGGTGGATCACGATACCCAAATTTTAAAGGAAGCTGACTGGCTGATCGAGATGGGGCCGGAAGCCGGTGCAAAGGGTGGACATGTGATCGCGCAGGGCAGCATTCCGAAAATTGAACAGAACGCGGCTTCTCAGATCGGCCCGTTTCTTGCAGGCAGGGCGGGGGTGAACGCCCGGCCGCATGTGCCGGAAAATGAGCTGTTTGCACAGGGCCGCATCCATCTGGAAACCTCGGCCATCCATACTGTGAAGCCGCTGGAACTGGAACTGCCCAAGGGGCGGCTGACCGTGGTTACGGGTGTGTCCGGCAGCGGCAAGACCACCCTGATTTTGGAAAGCCTGGTCCCGGCCTTGCAGGCAAAGGTGAACGGCACAGCCCTGCCAGCGCATGTGAAAAGCGTGGAGGCCGAGGAAATCGCGCAGGTGAAGCTGATCGATGCAACGCCCATCGGCATCAATGTGCGCTCCACCGTGGCCACCTATGCCAATGTGCACGATGAGCTGCGCAAGCTGTTTGCCAAAACGCAGGATGCCAAAGACCACGGCTATAAGGCGGGCGATTTTTCCTACAACACCGGTAAGCTGCGGTGCCCCACCTGTGACGGCACCGGCGTCATCAGTTTGGATGTGCAGTTTTTGCCGGACGTAGAAGTGCCCTGCCCGGACTGCGGCGGTTCGCGTTACAGCCGGGAAGCGGCGGCAGTGAAGCTGCCCACGGCGAACGGCGAACCAGCCTCCATGGCCGACCTGATGGACATGGATGTGTCCACTGCATTGGAAGCCTGTGCGGACTGCAAGCTTGTGCGCCAGCGCCTGCAGGTACTGAAAGAATTGGGCCTTGGCTACCTGACCCTTGGCGAGGAGACACCCAGCCTTTCCGGCGGCGAAGCCCAGCGGCTGAAGCTTGCCAGCGAGATGGGCAAGGGGCAGGCAGACAGTGTGTTCGTGTTCGATGAACCCACCATCGGCCTGCATCCGCTGGATGTACAGACCCTGCTGGGCGTGTTCCAGAAGCTGATCGGGAACGGTGCCACCGTGGTGGTCATTGAGCATGATCTGGATGTGATCCGCAATGCGGATTACCTTGTGGATATGGGGCCGGGCGGCGGCGATGCCGGCGGACGCATCGTGGCGGCAGGTACGCCGGAACAGGTAAGACAGAACCCGGAGAGCATCACCGGGCGGTATATCTGATAGAAAAAGCAACGCCCGCCGGGGAGACCCGGCGGGCGTTCTCTGTACGGCGATAAAACTTACCGCTTGATATCGTAGTTCATGTTCATCAGGTTGCGGATAGTGCTCACATCATCGGTGATGTTGGCATCGCCGTGGATGGTGTGCTTGATGGCACTGCTTGCCACCGCAAAGTTGATCATATCCATGGCTCTGTAGTTGTGCAGCATGGCGTAGATCAGGCCGCTGGCAAAGGCATCGCCGCCGCCCACGCGGTCAAGGATATTAAAGGTGAACAGCTTGCTCTCGAAGGTGTGGCCGTCGTACCACATGAAGGCCTTCAGGCTGTTCTCGCTGCCGCTGTGCGCATAACGCACATGGCGGGCAATGCACTTGAGGTTGGGATACCGCTCGATGAAGTGCTGGAAAATCTCGTCCTGCTGCTCATAGCTGGGCTGCAGAGGCACGCCGTCCTTCCAGTCGCCCTTGGAGTGGTCGTTCTCATCCTTCCACAGGTGGTACGGCTCAATGCCAAGCAGCACATCCACATAGGGCAGGCACTCGGTGCAGAAATCGCGGGCTTCTTCCCAGCTCCACAGGGTGGAGCGGAAATTGCCGTCGAAGCTGACGGTCAGGCCCTTGTTTTTGGCGACCTTGAGCATATCCAGAATGAGGGTGCGGCAGTTGGGTGCCAGTGCCGGGGTGATGCCGCTCAGGTGCAGCCAGTCGTAGCCGTCCAGCAAAGCATCCAGATCCACCTGCGAGAAATCGTACTCGGTAATGGCACTGTGCTTGCGGTCATAGATGACCTTGGACGGGCGGATGCCGTAGCCGGTCTCCAGATAATAAGTACCCAGACGGTTGGAAGGAGTCTCGTTCGGCTCGGTCAGGATCATAGGGGTGCAGTGCACGTCGTTGGAACGCAGCCAGCGCACGGCGCTCTTGCCCAGACTGTTGTTGGGCACCACGCTGAAGAAGGTGCTGTCCACACCAAGGTTCGCCAGTGCCAGTGCAATGTTGGCCTCGCTGCCGCCGTAGCTGGCCTCAAAGCCGGATGCCATACGGATCTTCTCGTAGTTCGGCGGGGTCAGGCGCAGCATGATCTCACCACAGGTGATGAATTTCTGGCCGGTGGTATCGTTGCCAAGGATCGGGTTGAAATGTTCCATAACGCTCCTCCTGATATTTACAGCTCATCAGAGTTCTGTTAACACATCGTTGTATCCATTATAATCCGGCCCGGATGGGATTGCAAGCACTTCCGCGGGGATGCAAGAGAAAATAATCAGCCTTTTTTGGGAGATTTGACGAATTCATACCCCTGTCAAATCGAAAGAAGGCGTATACTCTTCCTTCGCGCTGCTCTTCTGCTGCATGTAGCCCTGCGCCAGTCCCTTGTCCATGGCATAGTTGACCACCCGGCGGTATTCATAGGTGGTAATGCGCCGTCCGATGCCGTGCTCTGCGGCTTTGTAAAACGGTGTGTACTGGCTCATGACGCTGGGGATGAAGCACTCGGGGTCTGCATCGTTCCACGCGGCCATCTGGTCAAGCACCGCAAAGCTGTCGTCAACATGGCCGGGCAGGGCAAGGTGCCGCAGAATGACCCCCTTTTGCAGGATGCCCTCTGCATTGAACACCGGGTGCCCGGCCTGTGCCATCATGGCTTCAATGGCGGGCTTTGCCTGCGCAAAATAGTCCGGTGCAGAGGAAAGCTCTGCCGAGAGGGCGGAGGAGACGTATTTCAGGTCGGCCAGCCAGATGTCGATGTATCCGCGCCATGCTTCCACGCTTTCCACCGTTTCGTAGCCGCCGGTGTTGCATACGATGGGCAGATGCAGGCCCTTAGCCCGGGCAATATCCAGCGCGGCAATGATCCAGGGCCGCCACTGGCCGGGCGTGACCAGATTGATGTTGTTGGCACCCTGCTCCTGCAGATTCAGGAAAATCTCTGCCAGATGTTCCACGCTGATCTCCTTGCCAAGGCCCTCGGCGCTGATGGGATAGTTCTGGCAGAAGCAGCATTTGAGGGTGCAGCCGGAAAAGAACACCGTGCCGCTGCCCTTTGTGCCGCTGATGCATGGCT
>NZ_FMFG01000010.1:12519-23261 GCF_900066275.1 uncultured Faecalibacterium sp.
AGCAACATCTTTGCAAGGTCCGTGTGGCGGACTGCGGCGGAGAGAACGTTGTGATGGAGGAGACCATGCGCACCGAAACCGATGAGATCCGCGATAATCTCAAGTACCTGACCCTGCTCTCGCGGGATTATCCTTCGCAGGCGGCGGCAGCCAGCGAGATCATCAGCACGCAGGCACTGCTCAAGCTGCCCAAGGGTACCGAGCACTTCATGAGCGACCTGCACGGCGAGAATGAAGCTTTTGTGCATATTCTGAATTCCGCTTCCGGTGTCATTCGCGAAAAAGTGGATCAGGTGCTGGGCGATACCGTGCCGAAGCATACCCGCGCCGAGCTTGCAACGCTGATCTATTACCCCAACGAAAAGCTGCCCCAGCTCAAGGCACGCTGTACCAGTGAGGAAGCGCTGGATCAGTGGTACACCGAAACGCTGCTGAGTCTCATTGATATCTGCCGTCTGGTGTCCTCCAAGCATACCCGCGACCATGTGCGCAGATGCCTGCCTGCCAGCTGCGGCTACATTCTGGACGAGCTGCTCCACGCCCATTTTGAGGATCACGACAAGGATCTGTACTACGGCCAGATCGTGGGCAGCATCATTGAAAATGGCCGTGCCGACCACTTTATCGTGCGGCTGTGCGAGCTGATCAAGCATCTGGCAGTGGACAAGCTGCACATCGTGGGCGACCTGTTCGACCGCGGCCCACGCCCGGATATCATCCTCGATCTGCTCATGCGCCACCACAATGTGGATATCCAGTGGGGCAACCACGATGTAGTATGGATGGGTGCCGCTGCGGGCAGCCCCATCTGCATCTGCACGGTGCTCAAGACCACGCTGGCTTATCATAACCACGGAATGCTGGAGGACTGCTACGGCATCAACCTGCGCCATCTGCAGCGCATGGCCGAGCAGTTCTACGGCAATGATGATCTTTCCATCTGGATGCCTCATACCGATGCGGCCCGCGGCCCCTACACCAGGGGAATGCTGCACCGCTGTGCCGTGATGCACAAGGCCATCAGCATTCTGATGTTCAAGCTGGAGTGCCATGTCATCGACCGCAACCCGGACTTCCAGATGCAGGAGCGAGATTATCTGCGCCGCATCGACTGGGAAAAGCACACGGTAAAGATCGGCGAAAAGGAGTATCCGCTGCGGGATACCTCGTTCCCCACGGTGGACCCCGCCGACCCGGCCGCACTGCACCCGGATGAACAGCTGGTGCTGCGCAAGCTGGTGCAGTCCTTCCGCCAGAGCGAAAAACTGCAGCAGCATGTTGAATTTCTCTATGCAAAGGGCAGCGTGTACCACATTGAGAACGGCAACCTGCTCTACCATGGCGCTGTGCCCATGACCAGCCGCGGCACCTTTGCCATGGAGCGCTTTGAGGGCCGCTACTACTCCGGCCGCGCACTGATGGACTACTGCGATGCCCGCGCCCGCCGGGGCTACTATGCACCGGAAGGCAGCGCTGCCCGCCAGAGCGGACAGGATTTTTTGTGGTATCTGTGGTGCGGCAAGCTTTCGCCGCTGTTTGGCCGCAGTGCCATGACCACCTTTGAGCGGCTCTATGTAGAGGACGCTTCCACCCACACCGAGGTGAAGGACCCCTATTATACATGGTATAACGATGAGGCCGTCTGCCGCCGCATTCTGGCCGAGTTTGGCCTGCCCGGTGCCAGTCACATCGTCAACGGCCACGTGCCGGTGCGGGAAAAGAACGGCGAAAGCCCCATCAAGGGCGGCGGACGGCTGGTGGTGATCGACGGCGGTTTCTGCCGTGCCTACCACGAAAAGACCGGCATTGCGGGCTACACGCTGGTGTATTCCAGCCGCACCATGTCCCTGCGCACCCATCAGCCCTTTGAAAGTGCCGAGAAAGCGGTGAAGGATAATCTGGATATCATTTCCCAGAAAAACATTCTGGAAACCGAAAATCATCGCATTCTCGTGGAGGACACCGACGAGGGCGAGGTGCTGCGGGAGCGTGTGCACGACCTCAAGCAGCTGGTGGCTACCTACCAGCTGGGCTGGATCACTGAGACTCGGTGCGAAGACCACATCTGGTAAAGAAAGCGCAACAGCAATGTATCTGATTTTTGTAAAATACCTGAAAAAGAAATCAAAATTTTGGAATATCCTGCGCGAAAATGGGCAAAACAGAAAATAATAAAACAACACCAAGTGGGGCTTTGCTTTTTTGTGAAAGTTGTGTATAATAAGATAGCTGTACGTGTACGGCCTTATGGCCCATGCACATCAGGCAGCTTTTATGGAAAATGCTTTCAGGAACCTTAACAGGCCTGCGGCTGCGGGCCTCCGACAAGGAGATCATAAAATTGGAGAAATTTGTTATTACGGGCGGCAAGCCCCTGCACGGCGAAGTTACCATTTCGGGTGCCAAAAATGCGGCGGTGGGCGTCCTGCCTGCAACCATTCTGGCAGCGGATGTCTGTGTGATCGAGAATCTGCCGGATATCAGTGATGTGGCGGTGAGCCTGAAGATCCTCAGCGTTCTGGGCGCACAGATCAAAATGATCAACCGCAACACCTACGAGATCGACACCACCCATCTGACCGGCACCAACGTCCCGGACGACCTGTCCCGCCAGATGCGCGCCAGCTACTACTTTCTGGGCGCACTGCTGTCCCGTTTTGGCAAGGCTCAGGTGGCCATGCCCGGCGGCTGCAACCTCGGCCCCCGCCCCATTGACCAGCACCTGAAGGTGTTCAGTGCTCTGGGCGCAGAGGACAGCGTGGACTACGGCATGATCAGCGTGCGCGCCAAGGAGATGAACGGTGCACACATCTTCTTTGATAAGGTCAGCGTGGGCGCTACCATGAACGGTATGCTCTCCGCTGTAATGGCCAAGGGCCAGACCATTCTGGAAAACTGTGCCAAGGAACCCCATGTGGTGGATCTGGCAAACTTCCTGAATATGTGCGGTGCGAACATCCGCGGCGCAGGCACCGATGTGATCAAGGTGCGCGGCGTGGAAAAGATGCACGGCTGCACCTACAGCATCATCCCGGATCAGATCGAGGCTGGCAGCTACATGGTGGCTGCTGCTGCCACCGGCGGCGATGTTCTGGTGAAGAACGTCACCCCCAAGCATCTGGAACCCATTACCGAAAAGCTGCGCCGTGCAGGCGTGGAGGTGGAAGAATTTGACGATGCTGTGCGTGTGCGCCGCACCGGCGATATTCTGCCGCTGAAGATCAACACGATGCCGCATCCCGGCTTTCCCACCGACATGCAGCCCCTGATGGGCGTGCTGCTGAGCGTGGCCAAGGGCACCAGCACCGTGACCGAGAGCGTGTGGGACAACCGCTTCCGCTATGTGGACGAGCTGCGCAAGATGGGTGCCAACGTGCAGGTGGACGGTCAGGTGGCTGTGTTTGAGGGCGTGGATAAGCTCACCCCTGCACCGCTGCGCGCACTGGATCTGCGTGCAGGCGCTGCCATGGTGGTGGCTGCGCTGATGGCAGACGGCACCAGTGAGATCGAGGAGATCGGCCACATCGAGCGCGGCTACGAGAATATCGTGGAAAAGCTGCGCGGTCTGGGTGCAGACATCAGCAAGGTGGAGCGTATGCCCGCTGCACTGGATCAGGCACTGTAACTTATAAAAAGCAAACAGCCTGCTGCATATGCGGCGGGCTGTTTTTGAGTGTATCAGAGGTTTTTCATGGCAGAATTCATCTCGTTATATTCGGGTTCCTCCGGCAACAGCAGTGTGGTGTGCTGCGGGCAGCGGTATCTCATTGTGGATATGGGCAAGGGCGTGCGCACTACCTCGGCGGCGCTCAAGGCGCTGGGCCTTGCCGTCAGTGACTGCGACGGCATCCTTGTCACCCACGAGCACAGCGACCATGTGAAGGGGCTTTCCACCTTCCTCAAAAAGAACACGCTGCCGGTGTACGGTGCAGCGGCAACGCTGGATTTTCTGGACAGCAACGGCATTGTACCGGCCAGCTGTGAGCTGCACGAGCTGGAAGGCAGGGAAGAGGACGTGGGTGCGTTTGGTGTGCAGAGCTTTCCCACCAGCCACGATGTGCCCTGTGTGGGCTACCGCATCCACACCCCGGACGGCAAGACCATGACCATTGCAACCGACCTTGGCGTGCTCACGCCGCCGGTGCACGAGGCGCTTTCCGGCTGCGACCTTGTGGCACTGGAGAGCAACTACGACCTGCACATGCTGCGCAGCGGGCCGTATCCCTATTACTTACGGGCACGCATTGAAAGCACCCGGGGCCACCTTTCCAACGACGAGTGCTCGGCAAAGCTGCTGGAACTCATTCAGGAAGGGTGCAAAAAGTTTGCGCTGTGCCATCTTTCGCAGGAGAACAACACGCCTGCGCTTGCCCTGCAGACCGTGTTCAACACGCTGGGCGCGGCGGGCGTTGTGCCGGAGAAGGACTGCATCGTGCAGGCACAGCGCCGCAACGAAATGAGTCCGGTATTAGAGTTTTAAATAAAACAAACGGCAATGCATTTGCATTGCCGTTTGTTTTATTCAGCTGCTTTCTGTGTGCGGATGTCATCGCCTGCAAAAAGGCAGGGGACAAAGGCAGAAAGGCGGCTGGAAATTTTTTCGGTATACAGCTTTTCCAGCAGAGCACCGTCAGTGATGTTGGTGGTGACGATGGTGGGCAGCTTTGCACCCAGCCGGTTGTTGAGCAGACTGTACAGGCTGCTGATGAGGAAGGCGGAGTTGAACTCCGAGCCAAGATCATCCAGAATGAGCAGGTCGGCCCCGGCAGCGGTCTGCATCAGCGTTTCCTCCTCGCCTGCCGGGTCTGCACCAAAGTGCAGCCCTTCCAGCTTGGAGAAAAAGTCCGGGCTGGAAACATAGATCACATCGTAGCCCTTTTCCAGCACGATGCCCGCAATGGCAAGGGCCGCATGGGTCTTGCCAAGGCCCGCATTGCCAAACAGCATCAGGCTCTCGCTGTGGTGGTCAAACTCTTCCGCGTAGCTGCGCAGGTCTGCCAGCATATCGGCCATGTAAGGGCGGATGGCACCGCCCACCTTTTCATCGGCACGATTCGGGTAATAGCGCAGCTCCATGGTGTCAAAGCTTGCAATGGACAGGCTGGACAGCGCCTCGATCTCCTTGCGGCGCAGCTGCTGCATCACCTTGTGCACGCACTCACAGGTGCGGCCATTCACGCTGCCGGTGTCCTGACATTTGGGGCAGACAAAGCGCGGCTCCAGTGCATCAGCGGGCCGTCCGCTTTGTGCCAGCAGGGCGGTCAGCTTCTGCTTTGCATCGGCAAGGGCGGCGGCAGCTTCGGTGCGGTCCTTGCCCGCAGCACCGGCCAGTGCGCAGCGGATGCCCCGCACCCGCACCTCTTCTTCTGCATGGCGCAGGGCGGGAATGGCGGCTTCGGCTTCGGCGCGGGCATCCTCGGCTCTGGCTCTGGCCACCTGCCGCCGGGCGGCCACGGTGCGCATGGCTTCCTGATACAGTTCGTTTTTGGTACGCATGGCTCCTCCTTATTCCGGCTTCTTTTTCAACGGACGGCGGCGGGCAGCGTTCTTGAGGAAATCGTTGCCGCTGGGGGCTTCGCGGTCTACCCGGAGGTTCCGGCTTGCGCCTGCAGCAGCCACCGGGCTGCGCACATCGTGCACGGTGCGCAGGCCCTTGGCGTTCCATGTTTTGAGGATACTGTTCCAGTACCACAGGTCGCGCTTGGACCCGGCCTGCACGGCAGCTTCCTGCACCATGGCATCGTCGTAGCCGTAAACCTCGTACCAGCGTGCGATGGCCTTGCGCCCGCCAAGGGTCAGCTCGCTTTCTGGGATGTTCAGAAGGCCGCTGACATACTGCTCGCGGCTCTGGCGCAGTGCCAGCAGTTTGAGGTGGGCATCGGCCTGCTCACCGGTCTCCACGCCCTCGGTGCGCCACACTTTCAGCTCATGCACTACGGCGGCCATGGTGCTGCGGCCGGTGCTGGCAACGTAGGCGGTGCACAGCATCACGGTCTCCGGCGCAAAGCCCTCCTGCATATAAAGGTTGACCAGCTTTTCCATCTCCCTGTGGGTCAGTGGACGGGCAAAGCCGGTCTGTGCGCAGTCGATCAGGCTGGAGATCATGGGGTCGGTGCGGCTGGCCGCAGCGATCTCGGCCCAGGTCATGGGTGCGGGGGCGCTGGGTTCCTCGCCCGGTGCAGCGTTCTCTTCGTACCGCTCCAGCAGGCCAGCGCCTGCCCAGAAGGAGAGGGCGCTCTCGGCGCTGATGCGGCTGCGCAACTTGAGGTCGGCACAGATCTTGTCCGGGTCGGTGATGCCGGTCGCCAGCACATACAGAGCCACGCGCACATTGTATTCTTCGGCGATGCCCAGTTTGGAAAACACCAGCTGCGGCACTGCAATGGTATCGCCCTTGAGTTCTTTTAAACGATAGATCATGTTTTATTCCTTCGGCTTGTCCGGCTCGGCTTCGGCAGCAGGCGGCTCCCACGGGTCACTGTCCATCATGCTGGGACAGTTTTTCCAGCGGTCAGGATCGGCATTGAACGCGTCCTGCAAAAAAGCGGCTGTGGCCTCCCGGCCCTCGTCGGTGAGCGGAAACACCTTATGCACCCGCAGGGCAGGGTCGGTCTTTTCAATGGTCCAGGGGTCCGGCCAGTAGTCCACGGTGAGGATGCTTTCCTCTTTTGTGGCACCCTCGCCGCCGTCCGGGTCCGGCACGGTGCGCTTGCCGGGGATCATCCGGTATCGCAGACCGTATTCGTTGCCGCTGTAGGAATTTTTGCATTTGAAGTAATGCAGCAGGGGAACAAAGATCATGGCAGAGTCCTTTCGTATTTTGCAGGGAGCGGCTGTAAGCAAAAACGGCAAACCGATATTCCACGGTTTGCCGTTTGTTTTTGGAGCAGGGTACGGGACCCGAACCCGCCGCCTGCTGCTTGGGAAGCAGCCGCTCTACCGGATGAGCTAACCCTGCAAGTTGCTCATTTATTGTAGCAAAGAGGGACGGGATTGTCAAGGGCCGGAGAATGTCAGTTTTTCTGGGCATCGGTCAGGTCCAGCACCGGCGTGAAGGGGTCGAACACAAGGCCGGTGATGCCGTCCGCCACCAGTAGACGCCTGTTCTGGCCCAGCAGCGGCACCACGGCGCAGCCTTCCAGCAGCTGGCGCTCACAATCGGCCAGCAGGGCACAGCGGGCGCTGCCGGTCTGCTGGGCACTCTCGGCCAGACGCTGAGAGTAGATGGGGTCGGACCAGCCGGTCAGGCCGCCGCCCTCGGCCGTGAACTGCTGCAGCATCTGGTATACGCTGCCGCCTTCGGCGCGGATGGGAGCCAGCGCAATGGTGTAGCTGCCCGCTGCAAGGCGTTTGTCGAACTCCTCCTGCGGAACCTCTTCCACTGAGAAGAAAAGGGAGCAGTCCTTCTGCCATGCGCCGTTGATCTGCTCGGCCAGTTCGGTCAGGCCGGCTTCCTTCGGCAGCAGGATGGTCACGCCGGAAAAATCCGAGCTGGCCATGCCCTGCCGTGCATTCAGGTACAATGTACGGGGGTCGGTGATGGTGGGCAGCGGGTTCCCGGCAGACTTGCGGTAATCGATGCCGTCCACGGAAAGGCCGGTGGGCACAAGACCCTCGGCAGCGGTGTACAGACCGGAAGAGGGCACATCCACATTCTCCCGGGCGATGCCGGCAAGCGCCTGCCGCAGTTCCTGATCGGCAAACACAGAATCTTCGGCGCTGTTGAACAGCAGTGCCCAGGTGGTGTCGGAGTAATCCACCGACTGCAGCGAGGTATCCTCGCCGGTGTCGTCCAGCGCGGCGGAGCATTTTTCGTCTGCAATGAGCTGGGCGGCGCTCTTGCCGGTGCTGCCGGTGTTCTGCACCAGACGCAGGCTGCCGATCATGGGGGAGGAGACATCCCGGCGCAGGAACAGGCCGCTGGCCGTCCAGTTGTAAAGATAGAAGCTGCCGCTGGAAAGGGTGGTCTTGGCGGTCAGGCCGTAGGTGCCGCGGGTGCTCTCAAAAAATGCTTCATCGCAGGGCATGGCACCGGGCAGGGTGAGCTTGGCAAGGAAGTTGTCGTCCTTTTCACTCAGGCGGAACACCAGCGTCAGCGGGCCGGCGGCCGAAACGCCCAGCGTGCTGGCATCGGCTGTGCCAGCCAGCACGGCAGCACTGTTCTCAAGGGCGGCAAACTCCACGGCATAAGGGGAATTTGTCTGCGGCTGGAATATGCGCCGGAATGCAAACACAAAGTCTTCGGCAGTGATGGTGTGATCCGTGGAAGCGCCCTTAACGGCCTTGTAGGTCAGGCCGTCCTTGATCTGGAAGGTGTAGGTCTTGCCATCGGAGGAGACCGTCCAGCTCTCGGACAGATCGGGCACGATCTCGCCATCCGCTTTTTTGCGGACAAGCCCGCTGTAAAGGTTCTCGCAGGCGATCACGTCCGGGGCAGCAGAAGCTACCTGCGGGTCAAGGTTTGCGGGAATGGTATCCACGAACCATGTAAAGCTTGGCGCACTGGAACTGCTGCCGCAGCCGGTGAGCGCAAGCAGGAACGCAGCAGCAAGCACTGCTGCGGTAATACGGAAGAACTGTTTCAAGGGGATGACCTCATTCTATGGTATTTGCGAAAAAGGCTTTTTGTATACAAAAAGCACTCTGCTTCGACAAGTGTAGCAGAAACAGCGGCAAAATACAATTGCAGAATTGTGAATTTACCTTGCTTTTTGGGGCAAAAAGGGCGTTTTTCCGTTGCCAATTGCGGCTAAATGGACTATAATGGTACAGCGAAACATCTCTGCACCCGTTTTGAGGTGCGTTCTGAATACGATATTATGGAGGAGGAACTGTTTTTATGCAGAAGGATCAGCAGAAACTGATTGAACTCATCAAAGGCAAAAAAGTGGCCTTCATTGGTGCCGGTGTCAGCCACAAGACCCTGATCAAGGAGTTTGTGGAGCTGGGTGCCCATGTGACCCTGTGCGACCAGAAAAAGAGCGTGGAGGACTTTGGCGATTACGCTGCAACCATCAAGGAGCTGGGCATCGACCTGAGCCTGGGCGAAAACTATCTGGATGGCTTCAAGGGTCAGGATATCATCATGCGCACCCCGGGCTTTGTGGGCTACTTTGAAAAGCCCCTGCAGGATGCCATGGCCGCAGGCACCATGGTCACCAGTGAGGTGGAGTTGTTCTTCGACTTCTGCCCCTGCGAGATCGTAGCCGTGACCGGCTCCGACGGCAAGACCACCACCACCACCCTGATCTCCAAGTTCTACGAGGCCGCAGGCCGCAAGGTGCATCTGGGCGGCAACATCGGCGCAGCTCTGCTGCCCATGCTGCCCGAGGTGGCTCCCGAGGATGTGGCTGTGGTGGAGCTTTCCAGCTTCCAGCTCATCAGCATGCATTCCAGCCCCAACATTGCCGTGGTGACCAATGTCACCCCCAACCATCTGGACCATCACAAGGACATGCAGGAGTACATTGATGCCAAGCGCAACATCCTGCTGTACCAGAAGCAGCCCTGCCGCGCTGTGCTGGGCTATGAGAATGAGATCAGCCGTTCCATGCAGTCCGACTGCAAGGGCAAGCAGGTGTGGTTCACCCGCCTGCACGATACCGACAACGGTGCCTTCCTGCGCAAGGAGGACAACATGCTCTGCATGGCCGAGGATGGCGTTGTGACCCCCTTCCTGGCCCAGAAGGACGTGAAGCTGCGCGGCCTGCACAACATTGAAAACCTGCTGGCTGCTGCCGCTGCCGTGTGGGGCGAGGTGCCCGTGGAAGCCATCCAGAAGGTGGGCAGCACCTTTACCGGTGTGGAGCACCGCATTGAGCCGGTGCGCACGCTGGACGGCGTGCTGTACTACAACGACTCCATCGGCACCAGCCCGACGCGCACCATTGCCGGTCTGCGCAGCTTTAACCAGAAGGTCATTCTGATCGCTGGCGGCTACGACAAGCACATTCCCTATGAGCCGCTGGCACCGGAAGTGGTGGCCCACGTGAAGAACCTTGTGCTGATGGGTGCCACCGGCCCCCGCATCGAAAAGGCTGTGCGCGAGGACCCGAACTTCAACGAAGCAGAGCTGCCCATCCAGCATGCCGACAACATGCAGCACGCTGTGGAGCTGGCCCGTGCCTGCGCAAAGCCCGGTGACATCATCATCCTGTCCCCGGCCAGCGCATCGTTTGACCTGTACCCCAACTTTGAGGTGCGCGGCCGCGAGTTCAAGAAGATCGTCAACGAGCTGAAGTGATCGCGCAGGTCAGCACAAAAGCCCACCGCGCCCGCTTTTTAAATGCCTGCCGGGGGAAATGGGTGCTGGGGGCGACCCTGCCGCTGGATCTTGCCCTTTTTAGCAAAAGCCAGCCGTGGCGATTCTACGCAGGACCTACACTGGCGCTGGAACTCAGCGGCAGCACCGCATGGGCAGCAGGGCACGCAAACCCGGAAGAGCTGGCCAGCTTTCTGGCTTTCTGCGGGTGTGAGAGCATCATTTTAGACGAAAACGAATGCCCACCGCCTGCCGGGTGGTGCAAAGCTGAAACGCTGACTGTATTCGGCCTTGCACCCGGCAAGGCTCTGCCGCTGCCCGCTGCAGACGAGACGCTTTGGGCCGGACTGACCCTTGACAGAGAACCCTCTGCCATGGATGTGGCACGGGCGCTCTACCCGGCGGATACGGCAAAGCAGGAGGACTTTTACTCCGAGCTTTGCACAAAGCGCACCCGCGGCAAAGCCCTTGTGTGGGCGCT
>NZ_FMFG01000010.1:23526-28492 GCF_900066275.1 uncultured Faecalibacterium sp.
TCGGAAGTTTCTCTGAGGACCGTCCGCTGGGGTGGGACCCTGTTGCCCGCAGGGCAATAGGGCGGGCGATGGAATGGCCTGCAACAACAGCGACCGCCGCCAGTGGCGGAAACAGGGAGCTGTTGTTGGGGCCGCGGCCAGCGAGATGCAAGCGGATGCGAAGCAGCTGCTGGGTGCCGCAACCCGTATTTCGTGTCCGAGGAGAAAGCTGCCGACGCGTCAATTCATGTAAGCTTTATCCCAAATCATAAATTAAGGAACCGTTATAATGTCAATGCTGAACCACTTTTTCAATTACAAACCCGAAGTTCTGGCGCTGGACGAAAAGGCTATGGAGCTGTGCCAGCCCTACTTCCGCCATATGGAGGAGATCCGCGATTTTAACCAGCTCAAAATGCTGAAAGCCTTTGCGGATACCCAGATGTCCTCCACCGATATGCTGGGCACCACCGGCTACGGCCTGTGGGATACCGGCCGCGCAAAGCTGGAGCAGATCTTTGCCGAGGTGATGGGCGCAGAGGATGCCCTCGTGCGCAGCCAGTTCCAGAGCGGCACCCACACGCTGGCTGTGGCGCTGTTCGGCCTGCTGCGGGCGGGGGACACCCTGCTGGCCGCCACCGGCCGCCCCTACGATACGCTGGAAGGCGTGATCGGTCTGGACGGCAAGGGCAGGGGCACCGGCACCCTGATGGATTACGGCATCCGGTACGATGAAGCTCCGCTGAAAGCCGACTTCACCCCGGATTATGACCTGATCGCCCAAAAGGCCCCCGGTGCAAAGGTGTGCCACATCCAGCGCAGCCGCGGCTATCTGCAGCGCAATGCCTTTGATCTGGAAACGATCCGAAAAATTGCGGATACCGCCCGCGCCGCAAACCCGGACATCATTATTTTTGTGGATAACTGCTACGGCGAGTTCACCCAGACGCAGGAACCCTGTCAGATGGGCGCAGACCTTGTGGTGGGCAGCCTGATCAAGAACCCCGGCGGCGGCATCGCTCCCACCGGCGGCTATATTGCGGGCCGCAAAGACCTTGTGGAGCTGTGCGCTTACCGCCTGAATGCGCCCGGTCTCGGCAAGGATCTGGGCTGCACGCTGGAAACGCCCCGTGATATGTATCTGGGCTTCTACTATGCGCCCGGCGTGGTGTGCGAGGCCATCAAGACCGCCATTTACGCCCAGTGTATGCTGGAGCTGCTGGGCAAGAATCCAGTGCCGCGCTACTGCGACGACCACAACGACATCGTCACCTGCTTTGATGCAGGCACTGCGGATGCGCTCATCGGCTTCTGTCAGGGTATTCAGGCTGCAAGTCCCGTGGACAGCTATGCCGCCCCGGAACCTTCTCCGGAGCCGGGCTATACCGATGAGGTGGTCATGGCAAGCGGCAGCTTTACACAGGGCAGTACCATCGAGCTTTCCTGCGACGGCCCGCTGCGTGAGCCGTACACCTGCTACCTGCAGGGCGGTCTGAACTTTGCTGCCAGCCGTGCAGGCGTGCTGCTGGCCATCCAGAAGGCTTATTTTAAGGACTGAAAAGAGGAGAGCGCATGCCTGTTTTAAGTGACCGTGTGGGTACCTTCACAGATTCTGTCATCCGCCGCATGACTCGCATCAACAATCAGTACGACTCCATCAACCTTTCGCAGGGCTTCCCGGATTTTGACCCGCCGAAGCAGCTGCTGGACGCTCTGGCCGAAACAGCTTACAAAGGCCCGCACCAGTACGCTGTGACCTTTGGCGCGCAAAACTTCCGCGAGGCGCTGGCAAAAAAGACCAGCCCTGCTCTGCACCACGAAGTAGACCCCAACACCGAGATCTGCGTGACCTGCGGCAGCACTGAGGCCATGATGGCAGCCATGATGACCATCTGCAACCCCGGCGACAAGGTGATGATCTTCTCACCGTTCTACGAGAACTACGGTGCCGATGCCATTCTTTCGGGCGCGGAACCCATCTATATCCCGCTGGTGCCGCCCACCTATGAGTTTGATATCAGCCTGATCGAAAAGGGCTTTGCCGAGGGTGCTAAGGCGCTGATCCTGTGCAACCCCTCCAATCCCTGCGGCAAGGTGTTCCGCCGCGACGAGCTGGAAGCCATTGCAAAGCTGGCCATCCAGTACGATGCCTTTGTGGTGACGGATGAGGTGTACGAGCATATCATCTATGCGCCGGCAGAGCATATCTGCATGGCAAGCCTGCCCGGCATGTTTGAGCACACCATCACCTGCAACTCGCTCTCCAAGACTTACTCCATCACGGGCTGGCGTCTGGGCTATCTGATCGGACCCGCAGAGGTCATTGAGGGCGCGCGCAAGGTGCACGACTTCCTCACTGTGGGTGCGGCTGCACCCCTGCAGGAGGCCGCTGTGGCCGGTTTGGAGATGCCCGCCAGCTATTACAAAGAGCTGCAGGCCCTTTACACCGAAAAGCGCGATCATTTTCTGGCTGGGCTGGACCGTGTGGGGCTGAAGCACAATGTTCCGCAGGGCACCTATTTTGTGATGATCGATATTTCCGATTTTCTGGCGCTGCCCCAGTTCAAGGGCTGGACCGACCTGCAGTTCTGTGAGTGGATGATCCGGGAAGTGGGCGTGGCCGCTGTGCCTGGCTCCAGCTTCTTCCGGGAGCCGGTGAACCACCTGATCCGGATGCACTTTGCCCGCGGCACCGATGTGCTGGACGAAGCCGTCCGCCGGCTGGAAAAGCTGCAGGCTTTACTGAAATAAAAAGCAAAACAAAAAACAACAGCGCCGCAGGAAGTTTCCTGCGGCGTTGTCTCTTTCCCGATACTCTATACACGATTCATCACACGGCGTGGCGCTGCACGGTGGGCATTGGCTCCACAAGAGCGGGATGCATCCCCTCGCGGTAGTCCAGGTCGCCCTGATCCATACCGCGCAGTAAGACCTCGGCGGTGGCAATGTTGGTGGCAATGGGTACGCTGTGCATATCGCACAGGCGGAGCAGATTCTGCTCGGTGATGCTGGCGGCATCCGCTTTCAGCGGGTCACGGAAGAACAACACCAAATCCACTTCGTCGCACGCAATGCGGGAAGTGATCTGCTGCACACCGCCCAAGCGCCCGGAGAGATAACAGTGCACCGGCAGGCCGGTAGTCTGCGCCAGCATCCGTCCGGTGGTACCGGTAGCAATGACTGTGTTTTTGGACAAAATGGCGCTGTAAGCAGTGCAGAACTGCAGTGCAAGCTCTTTGCGGGAATCGTGTGCAAGAATGGCGATCGTCATAGTGCTCTCTCCTTTGTTCCAAGTATAGTGTTGCGTGTGACAAACAACTTTCTCATTGGAAAGTGAAATGAAGTGAAATCGTTATCAAGCTTTTCAATATAGTTTTACCGCATCGAAATAGGGGTTGTCAAGGGGTTCTTGTACTTTTTACAAAACAAAATGGAGAAAGTAAGACTATATCTTTGTGAGAAGTGCAGAAAACTGGGATACAATCATCCATATCAGTGAGCGAACAGGAAAGGCAGATTGAAAACATAATTCAGTTTTTGTCTTTACAGAAAGAACATTTCATGGGAATAAAACAAAAATACAGGCTGGCGCAAATCGCACCAGCCTGTTTCGGAAAAAGCTTTTCAGTTTCGTTTCTAAATTATGAATATTATGGAGAAAACGCTCACTCCCGATTTCCGCACTGGAAAGGTGGGTTCAGCGGGCTTTAGCGAATCTGACCATTGCCGTGGATGATATACTTGTAGCTGCACAGCTCGGCCAGTCCCATGGGGCCGCGGGCGTGGAGTTTCTGGGTGGAAATGCCCATTTCGCACCCAAGGCCGAATTCACCGCCATCCGTAAAGCGGGTGGAACAGTTCACATACACGGCGGCGCTGTCCACTGCGGCAGTGAACAGGTCGGCATGGGCCTGTGTCTGGGTCAGGATGGCCTCGCTGTGGCCGGTGGAGTGCTCAGCAATATGCCCGATGGCCTCCTCTACGCTGTCCACGACCTTGACCGCGAGGATGTAGTCCAGAAATTCGGTGTCAAAGTCTTTTTCGCCGGCAGGCGTGCCAGCGATTATGGCGGCGGCGCGCTTATCAAGACGAAGCTCTACCGGATGCAGACCCTTTGCAATGCGGTCCGGGCCAAGCCGCTGGGCCAGACGGGGAAGAAACTCCCCGGCAATGGCAGAGTGCACAAGGCACACCTCCTCGGCGTTGCACACGCTGGGGCGGCTGGCCTTGGCGTTCTCGATGATGTCCAGAGCTTTGTCCAGATCGGCGGTGTCGTCTACGTACACATGGCAGATGCCGGTGCCGGTCTGGATGCAGGGGACCTTGGCGTTCTGAACGCAGGCACGGATCAGCCCGGCACCGCCGCGCGGGATCAGCAGATCCACATAGCCTACAGCGGTCATCAGAGCGTTGGCAGAAGCGTGGGTGGTGTCCTCGATCAGGCAGACCGCTGTCTCGGGCAGACCGGCCTTTTTCAGGCCCTGCCGCAGAACGGTGACGATGGCATGAGCACTGCGCCATGCTTCCTTGCCGCAGCGCAGGATACAGGCATTGCCGCTCTTGATGGCAAGGGCAGCGGCATCGCTGGTCACATTGGGGCGGCTCTCGTAGATAATGGCGATCACACCCATGGGCACAGCCGTCTTTTCAATGACAAGCCCGTTGGGGCGCTCCACCCGGTTCAGCACCCGGCCCACCGGGTCGGGCAGAGCGGCAACCTCGCGGATGCCCTGCGCCATGGCTTCAATGCGCGGTGCGGTCAGGGCCAGACGGTCCAGCATCACATCGCTGATGTGCCCCTTGGCCGCAGCCATATCCTCGGCGTTGGCGGCAAGGATGGCCGCCTGATCGTCTGCGCTGCACAGCGCATCTGCCATGCCCAGCAGGGCCGCATTGCGGGCGGTGTTATCGGCCAGCGCAAGGGCACTTTTGGCGCTGCGGGCGGCTTCCAGAATTTCCTGTGTGGTCATGTGTTCAGTCCTCCTTG
>NZ_FMFG01000010.1:28780-29402 GCF_900066275.1 uncultured Faecalibacterium sp.
AGGTCAGCCTTGGCGCAGCAGGCCACGATGGCCGCCAGCGTGTCGTTGTCGCCAATGGAGGTGATCTCATCGGTGGCAACAGTGTCGTTTTCGTTGATGATGGGCAGGGCACCCAGCTCCAGCAGGCGGGACAGGGTGTTCTGAAAGTTCACGCGGCGTTCGGTGTGCTCCACGTCCACGCCGGTGAGCAGGATCTGCGCCACGGTGTGATTGTAGGCGTTGAACAGCCGGTCGTAGGTGTACATCAGCTCACACTGGCCCACAGCGGCGCAGGCCTGCTTGGTGGTGGTGTCCTTTGGGCGGGTTGGCAGTGAGAGCTTGCCCACGCCCATGCCAATGGCACCGGAGGACACCAGAATGACCTCATGGCCCTCGTTTTTCAGGTCGCTGAGCACCTTGACCAGCTGTTCCGTGTGGCGGATGTTCAGCCGTCCGGTGGCGTATGCCAGAGTAGAAGTGCCTACTTTTACAACGATGCGCATGATATCCTTAACCCTTTCCCATTTCCTTTGTCTTATTGTACGAGGCGATCACGGCATCCATCACCGCACCGCGCAGGCCGTGCTCTTCCAGCACGCGCACGCCCTGAATGGTGCTGCCGCCGGGGCTGCACACAGCATCC